>JBFZCS010000089.1:0-15053 GCA_041307825.1 Azonexaceae bacterium | reverse complement strand
CCTTGTCATTGACCTTCCAGGCCAGCGACGGGTTGTAGTTGACGGTGGTGATCTCGGACTTGATCGCCTGGTAGCTGCCGATCCAGTTGTTGCTGTCGTATTCTGTCTTCAGCCCGAAGGGTGAGGAAATGCCGAGGCCGACGAACCAGTCGGGCGCCACTTGCCACGAGAAATACGCGTTGGGCACCGCGGCCCAGCTACCGGCATTGCCGCCGTTGCCGCCTGTCCCGAGCAGGCCGCTCGAGCCGTCATTGCTGAACTCGAAGCTCGGCCCGACTCCGGTAACCCCGGCTGAAAGCTGGATGCCGGGCATCTGCGTCATGCCGGCCGGGTTAAAGAAGATGGTGCTGGCATTGTCGGCCACGGCGGCAGAACCGGCATAGGCCGTGCCGAGACCGCTGGCGTTCTGCTCCCAGAGCTGGAAGGCGGCGGCGGAAGCGGCGCCCGAGAACGCGGTAGCGAGCAGTACCGGCAGGACGCGAAGGGTCGTCTTTTTCATTCTCTTATTTCACCTGAACAGGGTTTTGCATTCGACTGATTTTACGGATTTTCTGGTGGAACGGAACGCTTTTTCCCGCTTCCGTCGATGGCGACGTACGTTAGTTGCGCTTCTGTCACTTTGACCGTTACCGGGTTGACGTAATTCCGTTCGGCATAAACCTCGACATTGACGGTAATCGAGGTACGCCCGACATGCACGACTTCGGCATAGAGGCTGACCACATCGCCGACCGAGATCGCCTGCTTGAACTGGAAGGAATTCACCGAAACGGTTGTGACGCGGCCCCCGGCACGGTGCATCGCGGGAATCGCGCCGGCCACGTCGACCTGGGCCATGACCCAGCCGCCGAAGACATCGCCGTTCTGGTTGAGATCCGCCGGCATCGGCATCGTCCGCAAGGCCGGCTGCTTTTGCGGGAGACTCACGCGGTCGACGCTCATGGTGTGCCCGATTTCAAATAAAACCTGATTTTCGCGGAATCGGGGAAGTTTTCATATACTGGCGAAAACACAATCAAGGCAAACCCCGACATGCGTCACGCAGGCACCCTCTCCAAAGCCCCGGCCGGCCAGCCATTGCCGGAAATCCATGCGTGGCCGACGCTGCGTCTGCTGTTCCCCTATCTCTGGGTTTACCGCCTGCGCGTTTTGGCTGCGCTGTGCTGCCTGTTCGCCGCCAAGGTCGCCAGTGTCAGCGTTCCGGTGCTCTTCAAGGAAATGATCGACGGGTTTTCGGTCGCCGATCAGGCGCTGGCCCTGCCCGCACTGTTGCTCATTCTCTATGGCGTGCTCCGTTTCTCGACCTCGCTGTTCACCGAGCTCCGCGAATTTCTCTTCGCCCGCGTCACGCAGCGCGCCGTGCGCCAGGTGGCGCTCGAGGTTTTCCGCCACCTGCACGCGCTGAGCCTGCGCTTTCATCTCGAACGGCAGACCGGCGGCATGTCGCGCGACATCGAGCGTGGCTCCCGGTCGATTTCCAGCCTGATTTCCTACACCCTGTATTCCATCCTGCCGACCCTGGTCGAGATCGGACTGGTCCTCGGCATTCTCTTCTTCAAGTACGACCTCGGCTTCGTGCTGATCACCCTCGTTTCGCTGACCGCTTACATCGTGTTCACGGTGATGGTCAGCAACTGGCGCATCAGCATCCGGCGCGCCGTCAACGAGAGCGATTCGGCCGCCAACACGCGGGCGGTCGACAGCCTCCTCAATTACGAAACGGTCAAGTATTTCAACAACGAGGCCTACGAGGCGCGGCGCTACGACGAGCAGATGCTCCACTGGGAGGACGCCGCGACTCGCAGCCAGAACACGCTGTCCACGCTCAACCTCGGCCAGCAGCTGATCATCGCGCTCGGCGTCACGGCGATGATGTGGCGGGCCGCCAATGGCGTCGTCGAAGGGCATATGACCATCGGCGACCTGGTGCTGGTCAACGCCTTCCTGATCCAGCTTTATGTCCCGCTCAACTCGCTCGGCCTCGTTTATCGCGAGATCCGCCAGGCGCTGACCGACCTCGAGCGCATGTTCAACCTGCTCACGGAAAATCGCGAGATCGCCGATGCGCCGGATGCCCGCGACCTGCCCGGCGGGCCGCTGCAGATCAACTTCGATGCGGTCGACTTCGCCTATGACCCGGAGAGGCCGATCCTCCACAATCTAAACTTCTCCGTCCCGGTCGGCAAGACGGTGGCCGTCGTCGGCCATTCGGGCGCCGGCAAATCGACGCTGGCGCGCCTGCTGTTCCGCTTCTACGACGTCACCGGCGGTGCCATCCGGATCAACGGCCACGATCTGCGCACCCTGAAACAGGGAAGCCTGCGCGCGGCCATCGGCATCGTCCCGCAGGACACGGTACTGTTCAACGACTCGATCTTCTACAACATCAAGTACGGTCGCCCCGATGCCAGCCGCGAGGAGGTATTCGCCGCCGCCCGCGCCGCCCAGTTGCACGACTTCATCGAATCGCTGCCACAAAAATACGAAACGCGGGTCGGCGAGCGCGGCCTGAAGCTGTCCGGCGGCGAAAAGCAACGTGTCGCGATCGCCCGTACCCTGCTCAAGAATCCGCCGATCCTGATTTTCGACGAGGCGACCTCGGCCCTCGATTCGGCTACCGAGCGGGCCATTCAGGGGCAACTCGAACTGGCTGCCATCGGCCGCACCACGCTGATCATCGCCCACCGCCTGTCGACGGTCATGAATGCCGACGAGATTCTGGTCATGCAAGCCGGCCACGTCATCGAGCGCGGCACCCATACCGCCCTGCTCGATGCGGACGGCGCCTACGCGCGGATGTGGACCCTGCAGCAGCAGGAACAGGCTGCCGATATTGCCTGACTTTCTTCTATACTGGCGACATGATCAAGGCGCACCTCCTTCTGGTCGATAGCGATCCGCTCAGTCCCGGCATGCTGGCCGCCCAGGCCTGCCCGAACCCGGAAGGCGCCCTGTTCGGCATTTCCGAACTGCTGGTCAATGGCGTGGAGCATCGCAACCTTGGCTTGCCCTGTGAAGAAAAATCGCAACTGGCGCTGAACAACTGCTGGAAAAGCGACGTGGACCGGCGCAGTGCCCACCTCGACAATCTGGGCAAGCGCGTGCGCCTCAGCTTTCGCCGTGAATCGCACCAGATCACCTTGCGCATTGCCGACGAGGGGCAAGGTTTCGCCTGGCGGAATTATCTGGAACTGGATCCGCGCCGCGCCTGCGACCCAAACGGGCGCGGCATTGCACTCACAAGGATGTTAAGCTTCAGCAGCATTCACTACGAAGGCTGCGGAAATGTCGCGGTAGCAACCATTGCGCCACTGAACTGCCAGTGAACTTGCCCAAAGAAAACTGTCAAAATTAATGTTTCAATATTACCCACCTCAGGAGGAAGACGATGCACTTTAGCAAACTCATTTCGGCAGCGTTGATCGCAACTGCGTTTGCCGCCACCCCGGCGCTGGCCCAGGAATCCGCCACACTGAAGAAAGCCAAGGAGACCGGGGCGCTGACCCTCGGCCACCGCGAATCCTCGATCCCGTTCTCGTACTACAACGACCAGCAACAGGTCATCGGCTATTCGCAGGAACTGATGATGAAGGTGGTGGAAGGGGTCAAGGAAAACCTCAAGCTGGCCAAGCTCGATACCAAGTTGATGCCCGTCACCTCGGCCAACCGCATCACCCTGGTCCAGAACGGCACGGTCGATATCGAGTGCGGTTCGACGACCAACAACCTTGAGCGCCAGAAGCAGGTCGGCTTTTCGACCACCATGTTCATCATCGGCACCCGGCTGATGACCAGGAAGGATTCCGGCATCAAGGACTTCCCCGATCTCGCCGGCAAGAATGTCGTCACCACCGCCGGCACAACCTCCGAACGCCTGTTACGCAAGATGAACGAAGAAAAGTCGATGGGCATGAACATCATCTCTGCCAAGGATCACGGCGAGTCCTTTCTGACCCTCGAAACCGGGCGCGCGGTGGCCTTCATGATGGACGACGCGCTGCTCTACGGTGAGTTGGCCAAGGCCAAGAAGCCAGGCGACTGGATCGTCACCGGTACGCCGCAGTCCAAGGAAGCCTACGGCTGCATGGTGCGCAAGGACGATCCGGAGTTCAAGAAGGTGGTCGATGCCGCGCTGACCAAGGCGATGACCTCTGGCGAAGCTGACAAGATCTACGCCAAGTGGTTCATGAGCCCGGTTCCGCCCAAGGGGTTGAATCTCAACATGCCGATGTCCGATGAAATGAAGGCGTTGTACAAGGCACCGAACGACAAGGCTTTCGAGTAGTCCGGACTGTTGTGGTCAACGGGCTGCCAGGGAAAATTTCCTGGCAGCCTTTTTAAGTCGGGGGGCAGGGCATGGCTTACAACTGGAACTGGGAGGTATTTTTCCAACCCAGTGCAACCGGCGAGGGAACCTACCTTACCTGGCTCCTGGAAGGCCTCAAATGGACAGTGACCCTGTCCCTAAGCGCGTGGATCATCGCGCTGGTCATCGGCTCGATCATCGGCGTGCTGCGTACGGTACCCAACCGATGGCTCTCGTTGATAGCAGCGATCTACGTCGAAGTCTTCCGCAACATCCCGCTGCTGGTGCAGTTGTTCATCTGGTATTTCGTACTGCCTGAACTGCTCCCGGGCGAGATGGGTAATGCATTCAAGCAGATGCATCCTCTGGCGCAGCAGTTCCTGGCAGCGATGGTCTGTCTGGGCCTGTTTACTGCGGCGCGGGTCGCCGAACAAGTACGCTCGGGGATCAATTCACTGCCGCGTGGCCAGAAGAATGCCGGATTGGCGATGGGCTTCACGCTGGCGCAAGTCTATCGCCACGTATTGTTGCCGATGGCCTACCGCATCATCATGCCGCCATTGACCTCCGAATTCCTCAACATTTTCAAGAATTCAGCCGTCGCCACGACCATCGGCCTGATCGAGCTTTCACGCCAGGCCCAGCAACTGGTCGACTTTACCGCACAGCCATACGAAGCCTTCATTGCAGTCACCCTGCTCTACGTGCTGATCAACGTCACGGTCATGTTCCTGATGCGTCACGTCGAGCAGAAGGTCAGCGTTCCCGGCTTTGTCGGAGGAAAATGAGCATGTACGAATTCGACTGGAGTTCGATCCCCGGAGCCCTGCCCTTGCTCGCCAAGGGCATGCTGGTCACGCTGGAAGTCACCCTCACCGCAATCGTCGTCGGCATCGTCTGGGGCACCCTGCTGGCCGTTGCGCGCCTGAGCAAAAACAGGGTTCTGGCATACCTCGCTACCGTCTACGTGAATCTGTTCCGCTCGGTGCCGCTGGTGATGGTCATCCTGTGGTTTTACCTGATCGTGCCTCAGGCGCTGAAATCGCTCTTCGGCCAGAATATTGGCGACATCCGCCTGACCTCGGCCTTGGTCGCCTTCGCACTTTTCGAGGCCGCCTACTATTCCGAGATCGCTCGCGCCGGTATCCAGAGTGTCACCAAGGGACAGGTGTCGGCCGGCTTGGCGCTCGGTCTCACGCCCGGACAGACGATGCGCCTGATTGTCCTTCCCCAGGCATTCCGCAACATGCTGCCGCTGCTCCTGACCCAGGCCATCATCCTGTTTCAGGACACCTCGCTGGTCTATGTCATCGGCCTGTCCGACTTCTTCGGCACGTCCTACAAGGTCGGCGACCGTGACGGTCGACTGGTCGAAATGCTCCTTTTTGCCGGCGCCGTCTATTTCGTCATCTGCTTCTCCGCCTCCCGATTGGTGAAGCATCTTCAAGCGAGATTCAGCCAATGATCGAGATCCAGAATGTTTCCAAGTGGTATGGCCAGTTCCAGGTTCTGACCGATTGCACAACCAGCGTCCAGGAAGGTGAAGTCATCGTTGTCTGCGGACCGTCCGGCTCTGGCAAGTCAACGCTGATCAAATGCGTCAATGGGCTGGAGCCGTTCCAGCAGGGCGACATCGTCGTCAAGGGAACGTCGATTGCCGATCCGAAAACCAACTTGTCCAAGCTGCGCGCCCATGTCGGCATGGTTTTCCAGAACTTTGAACTGTTTCCGCATATGAGAATTACCGAAAACCTGACCATCGGTCAGATCAAGGTACTCGGCCGGAGCAAGGACGAGGCGCGTGACAAGGGATTGAAATTGCTCGATCGCGTCGGCCTGAAAGCTCATGCCAACAAGTTCCCCGGCGAACTGTCCGGTGGTCAGCAACAGCGCGTGGCGATTGCCCGCGCGCTGGCGATGGACCCGATCTGCATGCTATTCGACGAGCCGACCTCGGCGCTCGACCCCGAGATGATCAACGAAGTGCTCGATGTCATGGTCGAACTCGCCAAAGAAGGCATGACCATGATGTGCGTCACCCATGAAATGGGCTTCGCGCGCAAGGTAGCCAACCGGGTCATCTTCATGGACGAGGGCAAGATCGTCGAGGATGCGACGAAGGAGGATTTCTTCGGCACGCCACGCTCCGAACGGGCGCAGCAGTTCCTCTCCAAGATTCTGCAGCACTGCTGAAAACAGAAAGGCCGGGAAACCCCGGCCTTTCTTCTTGCTGAACCTGATTCTCTGCAGCGCTCAGGCTGCCTCTTCGACTTCCACTGCCTCGGTAGGCTCGGGACGATCCACGAGTTCGACGAACGCCATCGGTGCATTGTCGCCGACGCGGAAGCCGCACTTGAGGATGCGCAGATAGCCGCCCGGACGGGTTGCGTAGCGCGGGCCGATTTCGGCGAACAGCTTGACGACGATGTCGCGGTCACGCAACCGGTCGAACGCCAGACGCTTGTTGGCCAAGGTCGGCGTCTTGCCGAGGGTGATCATCGGTTCGACAACACGGCGCAGTTCCTTGGCCTTCGGCACGGTGGTCTTGATGGCCTCGTGCTTGAGCAGGGAAACGGTCATGTTGCGCAGCATCGCCAGGCGATGGCTGCTGGTACGGTTGAGTTTGCGAAGTCCCAAACGGTGACGCATGGTTAATCCTTTCTATGTTCTACAGGCGTCCCTTGACTGCCCGGGTCGAAAAAATCCTTAGATCTTTTCCAGACCGGCCGGCGGCCAATTTTCCAATTTCATGCCCAGGGTCAGACCACGGGCAGCCAGCACTTCCTTGATCTCGTTCAGCGACTTGCGACCCAGGTTAGGGGTCTTGAGCAGTTCATTCTCGGTACGCTGAATCAGATCGCCGATGTAGTAGATGTTCTCGGCCTTGAGGCAGTTCGCGGAACGAACCGTCAGTTCGAGATCATCGACCGGGCGCACGAGCACCGGATCGACCGGCTGCACGCGCGGCGCTTCGGGGCTGGGCGAGGTGCCTTCGAGGTCGGCGAACACCGAGAGCTGCTCCATCAGTACGCGCGCGGCGTAGCGGATGGCTTCCTCGGGCTCGACAACGCCATTGGTTTCGATATCGACGATCAGCTTGTCGAGATCGGTGCGCTGCTCGACCCGTGCGGCTTCAACGGCATAGGCGACACGGCGGATCGGGCTGAACGAGGCGTCCAGAACCAGCTTGCCGATCGTCTTGGAATCGCCGAGGTTGCGCATGTTGCCAGGTACATAGCCACGCCCCTTTTCGACCTTGATCTCCATGGACAGCTTCCCGCCCGGAGAGAGGTGGGCAACGACGTGTTCCGGGTTGATGATTTCGACGTCATGCGGCAACTCGATGTCACCGGCACGAACCGCTCCTTCACCTTCCTTGGACAGCTTAAGGTTCACGACATCACGGTTGTGCAGTTTGAAGACGATACCCTTGAGGTTCAGCAGGATGTCGACGACATCTTCCTGAACACCATCAACTGTCGAGTACTCGTGCAGCACGCCGTCGATACCGACTTCGGTCGGCGCATAACCGGGCATCGAAGACAGCAGAATGCGACGCAGGGCATTGCCCAGGGTATGCCCGTAGCCGCGTTCAAACGGCTCCATGATGACCTTGGCTTGCACCGGCGAAACACTCTGCACATCGATAATGCGGGGTTTTAGAAGTCCACTGCTTTGCATGAGCTTTACTTCCTCTGTCAGTGATTACTTCGAATAAAGTTCGATGACGAGGCCTTCGTTCAGGGTAGACGGCAGCTCCGAGCGCTGCGGCATAGCCTTGAACGTACCCTTGCCTTCCTTGACGTCAACCGCGATCCATTCCGGAAAGCCACGCGATTCGGCAGCCTCAAGGGCTGCCTTGCAACGCAGGGAAGCGCGGGCACGGTCGGTCAGTTGGACCACGTCACCCGGCTTGACGATGTAAGACGGGATATTGACGCGCTTGCCATTGACCAGAACGCCGTTGTGACGAACGATCTGGCGGGATTCGGTACGCGAAGCACCAAAGCCCATGCGATAGGCAACCGAGTCCAGACGGGATTCGAGCAACTGCAGAAGGTTCTCACCAGTCTGGCCCTTGCGGCGGTCGGCTTCGGCGAAGGTGCGACGGAACTGGCCTTCAAGAACGCCATAGACGCGACGGATCTTCTGCTTGGCGCGCAGGTGCACACCATAATCGGACAGACGGGCGCCCGACTTCTGGCCATGCTGACCGGGGGCGTAGGAACGGCGCTCAATGGCGCACTTGTCAGTAAAGCACTTTTCGCCCTTGAGGAAGAGCTTTTCGCCTTCGCGGCGGCACTGACGGCATTTCGGATCGAGATTACGAGCCACTTGTCTTTCTCCTTAGATGCGGCGCTTTTTGGGCGGACGGCAGCCGTTGTGCGGCACCGGCGTCACGTCTGAAATCGACGTAATCTTCATGCCCAGCGCATTCAGTGCGCGAACGGAAGATTCGCGACCTGGACCTGGGCCCTTGATGCGGACTTCAACGTTCTTGACGCCGCACTCCTGGGCTGCCTTGCCGGCAGCTTCGGCAGCCACCTGGGCCGCAAATGGCGTGGACTTGCGCGAACCGCGGAAGCCGGCGCCACCGGAAGTCGCCCAGGATAGAGCATTGCCCTGGCGGTCGGTGATGGTAATGATGGTGTTGTTGAACGAAGCGTGAATGTGGGCGATGCCCTCGGCAACGTTCTTCTTGACCTTCTTGCGAACTTTGGTAGCAGTCTTTGCCATGTTCTGTCCTTATTACTTCTTGCCGGCGATGGCTTTGCGCGGGCCCTTGCGGGTACGAGCATTGGTACGCGTGCGTTGGCCACGGCTGGGCAGACCCTTGCGGTGGCGCAGGCCACGATAGCAACCGAGGTCCATCAGACGCTTGATGTTCATCGTCACTTCACGACGCAGGTCACCCTCGACGGTGAATTTACCTACTTCGTCACGCAGACGATCCATCTCCGTATCGGATAGATCTTTCATCTTGATTGCACGACCAACGCCGGCTGCATCACAGATCTTCTGTGCGCGGGTACGGCCGATGCCGTAAATCGCGGTCAGCGCGATTTCAGCATGCTGATGGTTCGGAATGTTTACCCCTGCAATACGGGCCATTGAATCACTCCACTATTTCGAAAATTGACAAATGCCGGACTCGACAGGGAATCAACCCTGACGCTGCTTGTGACGCGGGTCCTTGCATATGATGCGCACGACACCCTTGCGACGGATGACTTTGCAGTTGCGGCAAATGCGCTTCACTGAAGGTTGAACTTTCATCTTTTACTCCTCGTCTGCGAGGGCCTGGAAGCAGCCGTGATTCCGTGCCCTGCGGTTTATTGCGTAGAGACTGTTACTTGGCGCGGAAAACGATCGCACCTTGGTTAAAACGTATGGGATCAACTGCATGGTTACTTTGTTCCCGGGCTGAATTGGATGTAATGCATCCGCATCTTCCCGGAAATGAAGCTATGCACGATGTGCCCATTTTCCAGCTTGACCTTGGAGTCGCAGCGGGGAGGTTCTTAATGACCTATCCCTGCATTTCAATATAATCTTCCTTGGCCATTACTGGTTATTTGATCATTGGCGATCCCTTGAAGTTAGCTTTCTTCAAGAGGCTTTCATACTGATGCGACATGACGTAGGCCTGAACCTGGGACATGAAGTCCATGGTTACAACGACGATAATCAACAGCGATGTGCCACCAAAATAGAAGGGGACGTTCCACTTCAGAATCAGAAACTCCGGCAGCAGACAGACGGTAGTGATGTACGCCGCGCCAATTAATGTCAGACGCATCAGGATCTTGTCGATATAGCGTGCGGTCTGTTCTCCGGGACGGATACCCGGAACAAAGGCGCCACTCTTCTTCAGGTTATCCGCAGTTTCCTTGGAATTGAAGACCAGCGCCGTGTAGAAGAAACAGAAAAAGATAATCGCGGCCGCATAAAGCATCACGTAAATGGGTTGGCCGGGAGACAGGGTAGCGGCGACATCCTTCAGCCAGCCCATCGAGTCGCCGGAGCCGAACCAGCCGGCCAGCGTGGCCGGGAACAGGATGATAGACGAGGCAAAAATCGGCGGGATGACGCCCGACATGTTCAGTTTGAGCGGCAGATGGGAGCTCTGGCCGCCGTAAATCTTGTTGCCAACCTGGCGCTTGGCATAATTGACCAGAATTTTGCGTTGACCGCGCTCGACAAAAACCACGAATGCCGTGACCACGACCACGAGGAAGCAGATGATCAGTGCCGTCAGCGGATGCATGGCGCCGGTACGAACCAGCTCCAGAAGACCGCCGATTGCATTGGGTAACCCAGCCGCGATACCGGCAAAGATGATGATCGAAATGCCGTTGCCCAGACCACGCTCGGTAATCTGCTCGCCGAGCCACATCAGGAACATCGTGCCGGTGACCAGCGTCGAGACCGTGGTCAGGCGGAACATCAAGCCCGGATCATTAACCAGACCCGCCTGGGATTCAAGCGCGACCGCGATGCCAAGGCCTTGAAACACCGCCAGACCAAGGGTTCCGTAGCGCGTGTATTGCGTTATCTTGCGCCGACCGGCCTCGCCTTCCTTCTTGATCGCCTCAAGCTGGGGACTGGCCACGCTCATCAACTGCATGATAATCGATGCCGAGATATAAGGCATGATTCCCAGGGCGAAGATGGTGAAGCGCGAGAGGGCGCCACCCGAGAACATGTTGAACATGCCCAGAATGCCGCCCTGCTGCGAATTGAACAGATCGGAAAGAACATTGGGATCGATCCCGGGAACCGGAATGTGCGCGCCAATCCTAAAGACGACCAGCGCGCCGAGCAGGAACCACAGCCGGCGCTTGAGATCGCCGAACTTGCCGCCCTTGCCTACGGTATTGGGATTCGCAGCCAACGTTCTAACCTTTCCCTTGCTTACTCGGCAGCAACCGAGCCGCCGACCGCCTCGATGGCGGCCTTCGCACCCTTGGTTACACCAACCCCCTTGAGGGTTACCTTGCGCGTTATCGCGCCGGCAAGAATGACCTTGGCCGAAAGTGCATCTCCGGGGACGATACCGGCAACCTGCAGCGCGAGGAGGTCGATCTCGTCGATCGGCAGATTCTCGATATCCGCAAGACGAACCTGGTAGTTGCGGGCACGGGTCAGCGACTTGAAGCCGCGCTTCGGCAGACGACGCTGCAAAGGCATCTGGCCACCCTCGAAACCAACCTTGTGGAAACCGCCGGAACGGGATTTTTGTCCCTTGTGGCCGCGACCACAGGTCTTGCCGAGTCCGGAACCGATTCCGCGACCAACGCGCTTGCGGTCTTTCTTGGAGCCTTCGCCCGGCTTGATGGTATTCAGACGCATGGCTTAACCCTCAACCTTAACGAGATACTGAACCTTGTGGATCATGCCACGTACCGCAGGCGTATCGATCAGCTCGGATGAACTGTTCAGCTTGCGCAGACCCAGGCCGCGTACGGTGGCCCGATGATCCTGCTTGGTGCCGATGACGCTCTTGACGAGCGTAACCTTGATTTTCTTGTCAGACATGCCTTACCCCAGGATCTGATCAACCGACAAGCCACGCTTGGCGGCAATCTCGGATGGCGTATTCACCTTCGACAGACCGTCGATGGTGGCGCGCACGATGTTGTAGGGATTGGTCGAACCGTGAGCCTTCGCAACCACGTTGGTCACGCCGACCACCTCGAAGACGGCACGCATGGCGCCGCCGGCGATGATGCCGGTACCTTCCGGAGCCGGCTGGATCATCACCGTGGTCGCGCCGTGGCGACCCATAACCGTGTGATGTACCGTACCGTTTTTCAGGCTCACCTTGGCCATCTTGCGCCGCGCCTCTTCCATCGCCTTCTGTGCGGCGACCGGTACTTCGCGGGACTTGCCCTTGCCCATGCCGATGCTGCCATCACCGTCGCCAACCACGGTCAGCGCTGCGAAACCGAGGATGCGACCGCCCTTCACCACCTTGGTGACGCGGTTGACCGCAACCATCTTCTCGCGCATGCCGTCGTCACGCTCTTCAGCCTGCTGGGGCTTCTTGTTTCTTTCGGGTTTAGCCATTTCTTAACCTCGTCCTTTCGCCGTCGGTTAGAACTTCAGGCCGGCTTCACGCGCGGCTTCCGCCAGCGCCTGAACGCGACCGTGGTACTGCAGACCGGAGCGATCAAAAGCCACCTGTTCGATACCGGCAGCCTTGGCGCGCTCGGCGATCAACTTGCCGACTGAAGTGGCGGCAGCCTTGTTTCCACCGTTCGGAACATCCTTGCGCACACCTGTTTCCAGGGTAGAAGCCGAAGCCAGAACCTTGCTGCCGCAGGGAGAAATAATCTGTGCGTAGATGTGACAGTTCGTGCGGTTAACACACAGGCGTACAGCCTTGAGCTCGGCGATTTTGGCCCGGGTTTTGCGGGCACGGCGCAGACGCGCTTCTTTCCTGTTAAACATATCCCACCCTTACTTCTTCTTGGTTTCCTTGATGACCACAACCTCGTCGGCATAGCGCACGCCCTTGCCCTTGTAGGGCTCCGGCTTGCGATAGGCGCGCACTTCGGCAGCGACTTGGCCGACCTGTTGCTTGTCCGAACCCTTGATCAGGATTTCGGTTTGGGTCGGGCACTCAACTTTTACACCAGCCGGCATCTTGTGGGCCACCGGATGCGAGAAGCCGAGCGACAGGTTCAGGGTATCGCCCTGCGCTTGGGCACGGTAACCCACGCCAACCAGTTGCAGCTTCTTCTGAAAACCGGTGGTGACACCAGTCACCATATTGTTCAGATTGGCCCTCATGGTGCCCCACATGGCGCCGCCATTGACCGCGCCGTCCACCTTGGAAACCGAGACGTTCTGACCTTCGACGACCACCTTGACGGACGGATGTGCAGCCGCTTTCAGGATACCCAGGGGGCCCTTGACGGTGATCTGCTCTCCGACGCTGACTTCGACGCCAGCCGGAATGATGATGGGATTCTTACCTACACGAGACATGTTCGCTCCCTTATGCCACGATGCACAGGACTTCGCCGCCAACCTTGCTGGCGCGGGCCTTGCGATCAGTCATGACGCCCTTCGGGGTCGACACGATGGCGACGCCCAGGCCGTTCATGACGCGGGGAATATCTTCACAGCCCTTGTAGATACGCAGACCGGGCTTCGAAACACGTTCGATGCGCTCGATGACCGGACGGCCAGCGTAATACTTGAGACCGATTTCGAGAGTTGCCTTGGCATCATTCTGACGCACGGCGAAATCCTCGACGTAACCCTCGTCCTTCAGCACGGCGGCGATTGCCACCTTCAGCTTGGACGACGGCATGGAGACAGACGCCTTTTCGGCGAGCTGGGCGTTGCGGATGCGAGTCAGCATGTCCGCGATCGGATCGCTCATAGCCATTTCTGTATCTCCTCTTACCAGCTGGCCTTGACAACACCCGGGATCTCACCACTAAAGGCAAGTTCGCGGATCTTGTTACGGCACAAACCAAATTTACGGAACACGCCACGCGGACGACCCGTCAGTTGGCAACGATTACGAAGCCGCGAGGGGCTGGAGTTGCGCGGCATGGCCTGCAACTTCAAGCGAGCGTCGTAACGCTCCTGCTCGGTGAGGCTTGCGTCATTGATTATCGCGTCCAGTGCTGCGCGCTTCTTTGCGAACTGCGCGACCATCTTGCGACGCTTTTCTTCACGGTTGATCAGAGCAAGTTTTGCCATGACTGCCTCAATTCTTGAACGGGAACTTGAACGCGCCAAGCAGTGCTTTCGCTTCTGCGTCGGACTTCGCGGTCGTGGTGATGCTGATATTCATCCCCCGCAGGGCATCGATCTTGTCGTACTCGATTTCCGGGAAGATGATCTGTTCTTTGACACCCATGTTGTAGTTCCCCTGGCCATCAAAACCCTTGCCCGAGATGCCGCGGAAGTCGCGAACACGCGGCAGGGCGATGGTCACCAGGCGATCGAGAAACTCGAACATGCGCGGACCGCGCAGGGTCACCATGCAGCCGATCGGATAGCCGTCACGAATCTTGAAGCCGGCGATCGACTTGCGTGCCTTGGTCGTGACCGGCTTTTGGCCCGCGATCTTTTGCATGTCGCCAACGGCGTTCTCGAGAACCTTCTTGTCGGCCACCGCCTCACCAACACCCATGTTCAGGGTAATCTTGGTGATACGCGGCACTTCCATCGCTGACTTGTAGCCAAATTGCTTGACCAGTTCGCCAGCGATCGTGTCTTTATATACTTGTTGCAAACGCGCCATGACTGCCCCTTATGCGTGCACCAGTTCGCCGTTCGACTTGAACACGCGAACCTTGCGGCCGTCATCCAGCATCTTGAAGCCGACACGGTCAGCCTTCTTGGTAGCCGGGTTGAACAGCGCAACGTTGGAGAGATGAATCGGCATGTCCTTGTCAACGATGCCCCCCGCCTGACCCTTCATAGGGTTGGGCTTGACGTGCTTCTTGGCACGATTGACACCTTCGACGAGCACATGCTCCTCACCGACACGACTTAGCACAGTACCGCGCCGCCCCTTGTCCTTGCCGGTAACAACGACGACTTCGTCGCCTTTACGAATCTTTTCCATCACCCGTTCCTTACAGCACTTCGGGAGCCAGTGACACGATCTTCATGAAGCGCTCGGTACGCAGTTCGCGGGTTACCGGGCCAAAGATGCGCGTGCCGATCGGCTCGAGCTTGTTGTTGAGAAGAACTGCGGCATTGCCGTCAAAACGGATCA
>JBFZCS010000088.1:0-5685 GCA_041307825.1 Azonexaceae bacterium | reverse complement strand
ACGACGGCTTCAACCGGATGTTCGGCCGGGTCACCAACGGCTACGTCGGCATCTGCCGAATCGCGATCCGCCGCAGCCTGATCAGTCTCGTCTTTCTCGTCGCGGTCACGGCGAGTGCCGGGTTCTTCGGCAAGCTGGTTCCCGCCGGCTTCCTGCCGGACGAGGACCAGGGCTACGTCTTCGCCGGCATCCAGCTTCCGGATGCGTCTTCCCTGCAGCGCACGTCGGAAATCGCCCGCCAGGCCGAAGAGCTGATCATGTCGACGCCGGGCGTCAAATATGTGACCACGGTCGTCGGCTACAGCCTGCTCAGCCAGGTCACGAATACCTACAGCGCCTTTTTCTTCATCACCCTGGAGGACTGGGCGGCGCGCAAGAAGCCGGAAGAGCAGTACGAGGCGATCAAGGCCGAGATGTCCAAGAAGCTCGGCGGCATCAGCGGTGCCATCGCCTTCGCCTTCCCGCCACCGGCCATTCAGGGGGTCGGCACCTCGGGCGGTGCGACCTTCATCCTTGAGGATCGCGCCGGCAAGGACATCGCCTTCCTCGCCGAGAACACGACAAAATTCCTTGATGCGGCGAAGAAGCGGCCGGAACTGGCCAGCGTTTCGACGACCTTCCGGCCGACCGTGCCGCAGTTGTTCCTCGAGGTGGATCAGGACAAGGTACTCAAGCAGGGCGTCGCCCTCAGCGATGTTTACAAGACGCTGCAGAGCTTCCTCGGCAGCGGCTTCATCAACTACTTCAACCGCTTCGGCCGTCAATGGCAGGTGTACGTGCAGGCCGAGGGCGACTACCGGACCAACATCGAGAACGTCGGCCAGTTCTACGTGCGCAACAGCAAGGGCGAGGCGGTGCCGTTGTCGGCGCTGACGTCGGTGCGCAACATCTCCGGGCCGGAATTCACCATGCGCTACAACCTCTACCGCAGCGCGCAAATCAACGCCTCGGCGGCACCCGGCTACAGTTCGACGCAGGTCATGCGGGCGCTCGAGGAGGTTTTCGCCGAGACGATGCCGAGCGAAATGGGCTACGACTACATGGGCATGTCGTTCCAGGAGCAGAAGGCGCAGCAGGGAATTTCGCCGGCGGTCATCTTCGGCTTCTCGCTGCTCTGCGTTTTCCTGATCCTGGCGGCGCAATACGAGAGCTGGTCGCTTCCCTTTTCGGTGCTGCTCGGCACCCCGATCGCCATCGCCGGCGCCTTTATCGCGCTGCTCTGGCGCGGCCAGGAGCTCAACGTCTATGCGCAGATCGGCCTGGTGATGCTGATCGGCCTGGCGGCCAAGAATGCGATCCTGATCGTCGAATTCGCCAAGATGGAGTATGAAAAAGGCGAACTGTCGCTCGTCGAGGCGACGCTCAAGGGGGCGCAACTGCGCCTGCGGCCGATCCTGATGACATCGTTCGCCTTCATCCTCGGCTGCGTGCCGCTGGCCATCGCCAGCGGCGCCGGCGCGATTTCGCGGCAGGTCATGGGCAGCGCGGTGATCGGCGGCATGCTGGCCGCGACCTGTATCGCCATCTTCATCATCCCGGTGACCTTCTACGTCGTCGAAAAAATGACCCACAAGAAAAGCGCGGACGGATCCGGGCATAGTGGAGGCACCGGCGCCGGCAAGGAGGGTAAGCACCATGCGTAAGCCGCTGCTCGTTTCGCTGCTCGCGCTGCTCGCCGGCGGTTGCATGGTCGGGCCTGACTATGTGCGGCCCCCGGTCGACGCGCCGGCTGCCTGGCGCCTCAACGAAAAAGATATCAAGGGTTTGGCCAACACGGCCTGGTGGGAGCAGTTCGGCGACCCGGTACTCAACGATCTGGTGGCCACAGCCTTGCGCGAGAACAGGGATCTGATGATTGCCACGGCGCGCATCGACGAATTTGCCGGGAGATACGGCTTCGTCCGCTCCGGACTCTTCCCGCAGGTCGGCGCCGGTTACGAGGTGAGCCGCCAGCGGAACATTCCTTTCGGGGCCACGCAGCCATCGACCTATAACAGCTACAGTGCCGTTCTCAACGCCGGTTGGGAAATCGACATCTGGGGCCGCATCCGCCGCCAGACCGAGGCGGCGAATGCGCAACTGCTCGCCAGCGAGGAGGGCCGCAACGGCGTCGTCCTGTCGCTGATCGGCAGCGTCGCGGGCGCCTACATCAACCTGCGCAACCTCGACCGCCAGCTGGAGATCGCCAGGGTGACGGCAAAGAGCCGTGGCGAGTCGTATGAACTGTTCAATCTGCGTTTCGAAGGTGGGGTCATCTCGCTGCTCGAGCTGAGCCAGAACAAATCGCAGTACGAAGAGGCGCTGGCCAGCATTCCGCCGCTGGAAAAGGCCATCGCCCAGCAGGAAAACGGCCTGAGCGTGCTGCTCGGCCGCAACCCCGGCCCGATCGTCCGCGGCAAGGATATCGATCAATTGCTGCTGCCGGCAATTCCGGCCGGCCTGCCTTCCGACCTGCTGGAGCGCCGGCCGGATATCCGGCGCGCCGAACAGAACCTGATCACCGCCAATGCCCTGATCGGCGCCGCTCGGGCCGCGTATTTCCCGACCATCTCGCTGACCGGATTGTTCGGTTACGCCAGCCCTAGCCTGAGCAGCCTGTTCGACGGGCCGTCGAAGGTGTGGCAGTACGCGGCGCCGATCACCATGCCGATCTTCACGGCCGGCGCGATCGCCGGCCAGGTGCAGGCGGCCGAAGCCGTGCAGCAACAGGCGCTGTTCGGATACCAGAAGGCGATCCAGGAAGCCTTCCGCGAGGTCGACGACGCGCTCGTCAGCCAGGACCGGACCCGCGAACAACTGCTAGCGCAGCGGCGCCAGGTCGAGGCATTGCAACAGTACGCCTCGACGGCCCGGCTTCGCTACGACAACGGCTACACGAGCTTCATCGAAGTCCTCGATGCCGAGCGCAGCCTGTTCAACGTCCAGCTGCAATATACGCAGACACATCAGGTGCAGTTGCAGGCGATGATCAATCTCTACCTGGCGATGGGCGGCGGCTGGGTCGTCGAAGCCGAGAAAGCGGTTCCCGCAAACGGTGCCCGCTGAGTCATCATTCGCGGTAACGAAGGTTTTCAATCGGGAGCCATGTCAAAGTTCGCCCATGCTATCTGACCGCATCGTCCCCAGCCCTTGGCTCCTGCGACTTGCCCGGCACTGCTTGCTGACCACCGCAGCGCTGATCTGTCTTGCTGGTTCGGCGCAGGCGCAGATTCCCAACCTGCTTCCCGCAAAGCCCGCGAGCGAGGCAGTCAAGCCAGCTGAGGCGCCGGCGCCGCGCGACCAGCGGGCGGAGGCCGAGGCGCTGCTGGCCGAGGCCCGCCGCCAGCAGGAAGCGGCACGCCTGGAAGACGGCAGCGCACCGGCCACAGATGATCTGCCGGCGAATGAACGCCAGCGCGTGCTCGAACGGCTGGTCCTCGTCTATGGCGAACGGGTGAACCTGATCGACGAATCAGCCACGCTCAAGAAGTCCGCGGCCGAAATGGTGGACAAGCCGGCGCTGACCGCCGAGTTTCCCGGCCCACCGCCCTACCCGACGCTGCGCATCGATGCGCTGCGCGACGAATTCGACCTGATGCGCGAGCGGCTGAAGCATCGTGAATCGACCAGGCAGGTGCTCGAGACCCAGAAGCAGGGGTTGATCGAAGCTCAGCGCCGCGCCAGCGAAGCCCTGCGCCTCGCTGATGACCGATTGGCACGGGCCAGAGGTGAAACGGAGCTCAAGAAGGAGCGTGCGAATCGCGAACTTGCTGCGTTGCGCCTGCAACTGAGCGAGGCCGAACTGACCAATGTCGACATCGTCCTGCAGAGCGCACAGGCTGAAATCCAGGCACTGGGATTGTCCACCGCGGAGACCCAGCGTCTGGTCACCCGCGTATTGGCGTCGCAGACGCTGCCCAGGGAAGATGTCGACAAGCAGCAGGCGAGGTTGCGCGGCGCCTTGAGCAAACTGTCCAGCGAAATCGACCGCCGGGCAGCCATCAATACGCGACGCCTGGCCGACCGCGAACAGTTGGCCAAATCGCTCGCCAGCGGCGACGCGAGCGGGGTCGCTGGCAGGCAGCTGAAATTGCTGGACGAAACGCTCGAAACCGACCGCATGGAAATGACGGCATTGCGCTGGCTGCAAACCCTCGGGCAACGCAGCATCGACAGCTGGGACCACCGCTTCGTCTTGCTTGGCAGCGGCGATGCAGCCGCGCGCGAGTCCGCCATCGCCGAACTGGGCCGGATCAAGGCCGACCTGGAGACCAAGCGCCCCCTCCTGCGCGAGCTTGAAGCTGCCGAACAGGAGGCGATCGCGCAACAGGAACTGCGCCTCAAGGACGCCCTCCTCGACAGCGAGGCCACCACCCGCGAAGCGGCCATCCTCGAGACACAGAAGCAGCGCGTACAGGCGATTCAGCGCGTCGAGCTGGCCGCCACCAAGATGGACCGACAGTTGGCGCGCTGGCTGGGCGATTCCGGCGTTTCCGCCAAAGGGGATGCGCCGCGTGACTGGAAAGTCACGGCACTTCAAGTCGTCGGGCTGATGAAGCAGGTCTGGAATTTCGAACTGTTCGCCGTCGAGGATTCGACGGTCGTCGAGGGCAAGACGGTCACCACGTCGT
Source organism: Azonexaceae bacterium (assembly GCA_041307825.1). Lineage (GTDB taxonomy): Bacteria > Pseudomonadota > Gammaproteobacteria > Burkholderiales > Rhodocyclaceae > Azonexus. The sequence continues at coordinate 1,075 of JBFZCS010000088.1, read as the reverse complement.
ATGGCGTCACCGTCGGCAAGAGCATCGGGGTACTGCTGCTCTACGCTTTCGCCTACTGGCTGTTCGCGATGCTGACCCGCTTACTGGAGCGCCTGATGGTCAGGCGTTTCAAGGTCGACCCCCAGGTGGCCAGCGTCATGCGGCGCTGGCTGATGATCGCCGTATCGGTCGTGCTGATCATCCTGATCCTCAACCTGGCGCGCATCCCGCTCACCGCCTTCGCCTTCATGGGCGGCGCGCTGGCCATCGGCGTCGGCTTCGGCACCCAGACCATCATCAAGAACGTGATCAGCGGCATCATCATCCTGTTCGAGCGCAAGATCCGGGTCGGCGACATCATCGCCATCGGCGGCACCACCGGCCACGTCACCGCCGTCGATCTGCGCGCCTCGACGGTGCGCAGCTTCGACGGCGTCGAGGCACTGGTACCGAACTCGACCTTTCTCGAAAACCAGGTGGTCAACTGGACCTATTCCAACTCGCGCATCCGCCGCGAAATCCGCATCGGCATCTCCTACGGCTCGCCGGTGCGCCAAGCGGCCGACGTCATCATCGGCTGCGCCGCGGAACACGGCCAGGTACTCAAGGATCCGCCACCGGAAGTCTATCTGGAGGATTTCGCCGACAATGCCATCCTGATGGTGCTGATCTTCTGGGTCGAACTGTCGCCGACCCTGAGCGGCCGCCGGGTGGACAGCGATCTGCGCTTCATGATGGAGAAGCGCCTGGCTGCGGCGGGGATTTCGATTCCCTTCCCGCAGCGCGATGTCCGCGTCAGCGTCGCGGATGCCCTGCCGGTGCGCATGGTGCCACCACCCGCCCCCGAGGACGCAGGCTAGCGCGCCGAATCAACCCGCTGCCGCCGTTCGGATCCGCCGAAAGTCAGGGTGTACAAGACATCCAGCGCATTGTCGCTACCCGCGCGGGCGATCAGCGACACCTGACGATTAAGGGCGATGCTCAGCTTGACCACGCTGCCGGCGCGACCGAGCGACTGGTCGTAGGAGAGCAGCACATTGCTCGACAGGCGCCGGCCGACGCTGAGAATCTGGTTGCCGGTAGATCGGAAGAGCGT
>JBFZCS010000087.1:0-2832 GCA_041307825.1 Azonexaceae bacterium | reverse complement strand
CTGCGCCGCCGACATTCACCCGCACCAGCGCCTGTGCCGGATGCGCGTCGTCGGCCAGTTCGGCGACCACGCCGGGCAGGATGTTGAGGATGCTGGTGCCGCTGTTTCGGGTCACGGCCAGGCTGATGTCGCGCGCCAGGATGCGCACGCGGACGTGGTGGCCGAGGGCGTGGCCGCCGTCGCGCACCCAGACGCCGGCATCGGGATTGTCGGCAAACACCACGCGCGCCAACTGCCATTGCGCGTCGCGTTCCGCCACCACGGCGTCCAGCACCACGCCGGCATCCTCGCCAAGATGAATCGGCAGGTCGAGGCGGGCCAGGGTCTCGGTCAACGGCCCGGCGGCGACGGCGCGGCCGTCGCGCATGACCACGATGTGATCGGCCAGGCGGGCGACTTCGTCGGGGGCGTGGCTGACGTAGAGCACGGGGATTTCGAGTTCCTCATGCAGGCGTTCCAGGTAGGGCAGGATTTCCTGCTTGCGCGCCAGATCGAGTGCAGCCAGCGGCTCGTCCATCAACAGTAGCCGAGGCTTTACCGCCAGTGCGCGGGCGATGGCGACGCGCTGGCGTTCGCCGCCGGAGAGCTGGTCCGGGCGACGATCAAGCAGGGCGCCGATGCCGAGCAACTCAATGATCGGGTCGAGCGTGGTGCGGTCCATCCTTGAGTCGGCGCGCTTGCGGCCGTATTCCAGGTTGCCGCGCGCGCTCAGGTGCGGGAACAGGCTGGCTTCCTGAAACACGTAGCCGATGGGGCGCTGGTGGGTGGGCAGGAAGATATTTGCGTCCTGCCAGACCTCGCCGTCGAGGGCCAGATATCCGCCTGGCGCGCGTTCCAGTCCGGCGATGCAGCGGAGCAGCGTGGTCTTGCCGGAACCGGAATGGCCGAACAGCGCGGTAACGCCGCGCGCCGGCAGGTCGAGGTCGACGTCGAGGGAAAAATCTGCGCGGTCGAGTTTGAAGCGGGCGAGGAGGTTGCTCATCTCCGCCTCCCGGTCGGGTTCAGCGTGTACAGCGCCAGCAACACCAGGAACGAGAAGGCCAACATCGTCGCCGCGAGCCAATGCGCCTCGGCGTACTCCAGCGCTTCGACATGATCGTAGATTTGCACCGATACAACGCGGGTAACGCCGGGGATGTTGCCGCCGATCATCAGCACGACGCCGAACTCGCCGACCGTGTGGGCAAAGCCAAGCACGCTGGCGGTCAGGTAACCCGGTCGCGCCAGCGGCAGCACCACGCTAAAGAAGGTATCCAGCGGCGAAGCGCGCAAGGTGGCGGCGGCTTCCAGCGGCCGCTCGCCGATCGCCTCGAAGGCGTTCTGCAAGGGTTGCACGACGAACGGCAGCGAGTAAAAAACCGAGGCGACCACCAGACCGGCGAAGGTGAACGGCAACACGCCAAGACCCAGAGATTGGGTGAACTGCCCGACCGGCCCGTTCGGCCCCATGCTGACCAGCAGATAAAAACCGATTACCGTCGGCGGCAGCACCAGCGGCAGCGCCACCACCGCGCCGACCGGGCCTTTCCATCCCGAGCGCGTACGCGCCAGCCACCAGGCGATGGGCGTTCCGACTAGCAGCAGCAGGGCCGTGGTGACGCCGGCAAGGCGCAGGGTCAGCCAGATGGCGGCGAGGTCGGCGTCGCTAAAACCCATGAATTACCCCCAGTTCAGATTTCGTAACCGTAAGAGTTGATGATGGCCTTCGCCTTGTCGCCCTTCAAATACTTCATCAAGGCTTCAGCGGCGGCGTTGCCTTTGCCGGCGGCCAGGATCACCGCGTCCTGGCGGATCGGCGTATGCAATTTGGCGGGCACGATCCAGGCCGATCCGTTGGCGATCTTGCCGTCCTTCATCACCTGCGACAGCGCCACGAAGCCGAGCTCGGCGTTGCCGGTGCTGGCGAACTGGAAGGTCTGCGCGATGTTTTCACCCTGTACAAACTTGGGTGTAACGGCATCGATCAGGCCCATGCCGGTCAGTACTTCCACCGCCGCCTTGCCGTAGGGCGCCAGCTTGGGATTGGCCAGAGCCAGCTTGTTGAACTGGTTTTTCTTCAGCACCGAGGCCTGGGCATCGACATAGCCGGGCTGCGCCGACCACAGCACCAGCGTGCCGATGGCGTAGGTGAAGCGGCTGGCAGGATCGGCCAGGCCTTCCTGCACAAGCCTGGCGGGCGTTTCGTCGTCGGCGGAAAGCAGCATCTGGAACGGCGCGCCGTTCTTGATCTGGGCGTAGAACTTGCCGGTGGCGCCGAACGCCGGCTTGGCTATGTGGCCAGTGTCCTTGGTGAATTCGGCGGCGATGGCATTCATCGGGGCGGTGAAGTTGGCGGCAACGGCGACGCTGACTTCGGCGGCGTGAGCGGAAACACTGAACAGCAGGGTAAGCACGGGGGCGATCAAACGGTTGGGGTGCATTTCAATACTCCTTGCGTGATGGGAACGGGTTCAGGCTGCGACTGCGAGGATGATGTGCGAGGCCTTGATCAGCGCGCAGGCGCGCACGCCGACCTTGAGGCCGAGCGATTCGATGCTGGAGTGGGTGATGATGGCGGTGACGGTCTTGCCGCCGGGCAGTTCGACGATGACCTCGCCGTTCACCGCGCCTTCCTGACAACGCACCACGGTGCCGCACAGGCGGTTGCGGGCGCTGGTTTTCAGGCTGTCGTCGGTGGTCAGGATGACCCACGGGGCTTTCACCAGCGCGTAGGCCTCCATGCCGGGTTCGAGCGCGAGGTGTTCGACGCTCTCGTTGGTGATGATGGCGGCGAGCGAGTCGCCGCCGCCGATGTCGAGGATGACCTCGGCATTGACGGCGCCGAGCTTCACG
>JBFZCS010000086.1:0-4127 GCA_041307825.1 Azonexaceae bacterium | reverse complement strand
TCCTTGCCGAGCTCGGCAAAGGCGGCGACGACCGGCGCGTGCGGCACGTCGCGCGCCACGTAACCCGGCAGCTGGGCCAGGCGATCGAAGTAGTCACGCCATTCCGCGGGAACAGCGGTGGGATTGTCGAGGTAGGTTTCGTAGAGTTCTTCGACAAAAGGCGCGTTGCCGCCGAAGAACATCGTGCTGTCGAACAGTTGGTTCATCGTAGTCATGGGTCTCTCCCCAAGGTTGTTTTATATTGCCGCGACGGTGGGCCGCGGCATCACTCTGCGACGGTAAAAAAAAGGCGGCCAGACGGCCGCCCTTCCATCCGATCAGCCACGCTGGGCCAGTGGCAAGACGTCGCGCTTGGCGGCGCCGACATAGAGCTGACGCGGACGACCGATCTTGTATTCCGAATCGGTCAGCATTTCTTCCCATTGCGTCATCCAGCCGACCGTGCGGGCCATTGCGAAGATGCAGGTGAACATTTCGGTCGGAATGCCGATCGCCTTCTGGACGATGCCGGAATAGAAGTCGACGTTCGGGTAAAGCTTCTTCTCGACGAAGTACGGATCTTCCAGGGCGATTTTTTCCAGTTCCATGGCCAGCTTGAACAGGCGGTCGTTCTGCAGGCCAAGTTCGGAGAGCACTTCGCCGCAAACCTTGCGCATCAACGTGGCGCGCGGGTCGAAGTTCTTGTAGACGCGGTGACCGAAACCCATCAGCTTGAACGAATCATTCTTGTCCTTGGCGCGCGCAATGTATTCGGGGACGCGTGAAACGTCGCCGATTTCTTCCAGCATCTGCAGGCAGGCCTCGTTGGCGCCACCATGCGCCGGCCCCCACAGGCAGGCGATGCCAGCGGCGACACAGGCGAACGGGTTGGCGCCGGAAGAGCCGGCCAGACGCACCGTCGAGGTCGAGGCATTCTGCTCGTGATCGGCATGCAGCGTGAAGATGACATCCAGGGCGCGAACCAGAACCGGATTCGGGACGTACTTCTCGCAGGGATTGCCGAACATCATGCGCATGAAGTTGGCGGTGTAATCCAGATCGTTGTCGGGATAGATGAACGGGGCGCCGGTGTTGTATTTGTAGGACATCGCGACGATGGTCGGCAGCTTGGCAACCAGGCGGTTGAAGCTGACGTTGCGGTGCTCGATGTCGGAAAAGTCCATCGCGTCGTGATAGAAGGCGGACAGGGCACCGACCACGCCAACCATGACGGCCATCGGGTGGGCGTCGCGACGGAAGCCCGAATAGAACTTGGTCAGCTGCTCATGCACCATCGTGTGCTTCTTGATCGTGGTTTCAAAGTCGAGCTTCTCTTTGGCATTGGGCAGTTCACCGTTCTTCAGCAGATAGGTAACTTCGAGGAAGTTGCAGTTGTTGGCCAGTTGTTCGATCGGGTAGCCGCGATACAACAGTTCGCCCTTGTCACCATCGATGAAGGTGATCTTCGACTTGCAGCTTGCCGTCGAGAGAAAGCCCGAGTCATAGGTGAACAGACCGGTTTTGGCCCCCATGGTGCGAATATCGACACAGTCGTTGCCGTGCGTCGGGGTCATGATCGGAAATTCGACGGGCGCCTGTCCGTCGATGGTCAAAGTTGCCTTGCGTTCGGTCGTCATTGTGTATCCCTTGTTCAGGTGTTGGTTGTTACTGCACGGTCAAAAGCTACGGTCAGCAATCCTGTACGCTAGAGCGCCAACCTTACTCAACTCTTACGAATCATCGTCACGACGTGTGCCAGACGGGGATCATCGATCTCGGCCTGACCGCTGATCAGGTGCCAGAGATCGTGATCCTCCATATTGGCCAGTTCCACGAATGCCTGCTGCTCGTCATCGTTCAGCCGCTCGAACTTGTGGTCGAGAAAGTGGGTGAGCGCAATATCGACTTCGAGCAAGCCGCGCCGAATGCAGCGCCAGCGCAAGCGTTCGTAGTGTTCTCTTTCCATCAGACGGCGCGCCGCACCATCATGTCCTTGATCTTGCCGATCGCCTTGGTCGGATTCAGACCCTTGGGGCATACGTCGACGCAGTTCATGATCGAGTGGCAACGGAACAGGCGGTACGGATCCTCGAGATTGTCGAGACGTTCGTTGGTTGCCTGGTCACGGGTATCGGCGATGAAACGGTAGGCGGCGAGCAGGCCGGCCGGGCCGACGAACTTGTCCGGGTTCCACCAGAACGACGGACAGGAGGTCGAGCAGCATGCGCACAGGATGCACTCGTAGAGGCCGTTCAGTTCCTCGCGATCCTCCGGCGACTGCAGGCGTTCGCGCTCCGGCGGCGGATCGTTGTTGATCAGGTAGGGCTTGATCGAGTGGTACTGCTTGAAGAACTGCGTCATGTCGACGATCAGGTCGCGAATGACCGGCAGGCCGGGTAACGGGCGCAGTACGATGGGCTGCTTCAGGCTGTCGATATCGGTCAGGCAGGCCAGACCGTTGCGGCCGTTGATGTTCATCGCATCCGAACCGCAAATGCCCTCGCGACAGGAACGGCGGTAGGACATCGTGTCGTCCAGCGCCTTCAGTTTGGTCAGCGCGTCCAGCAGTTTGCGGTCGGTTGGATCGAGGTCAACAGAGATGTCCTGCATGTACGGCGCATCGTCCTGGTCCGGGTCGTAGCGATAAATGCTGAATTGAACCGTGCGTTTGCTCATTCTGGACTCCGGTTAGTATGAGCGCGTCTTGAGCGCGATTGTTTCGACGGACAAGGGTTTCATATTGACCGGCTTGTAACTGATCCGGTTCCCGTCCTGCGGGAAAAACAGCGTGTGCTTGAGCCATTCCGCATCGTTGCGGCCGTTCGGGAATTCCGGGCTGTCCGGCGCATCGTCGCGCACGTGGGCACCACGGGACTCCTTGCGCGCTTCGGCGGAGATCATCGTCGCCTTGGCCACTTCGATCAGGTTTTCCATCTCGAGCGCCTCGACCCGGGCGGTGTTCCAGACCTGCGACTTGTCCTTGATTTCGAGTTGGCGAGCCGCCTTCTCGACTTCAAGAATCTTTTCAACGCCCTGCTTCAGCATGTCGCCGAAACGGAAAACGCCGGCATGATCCTGCATGACTCGCTGCATCGCCAGACGTGTTTCATGTACGCTGGCACCACCCTTGCGGTTATCCAGGGCGCTAATCCGCGCCAGGGTCTTGTCGGCGACATCCTTTGGCAAATCACGGTGAACACGACCGAGCCTGAGGTCTTCCACGGCGGCATCGCCGGCCGACTTGCCGAAGACCAGCAGGTCGAGCAGCGAGTTCGTCCCGAGGCGATTGGCGCCATGTACCGAGGCGCAGGCGCACTCGCCGCCGGCGTAGAAGCCGGGAACAACGGCCGCCATGTCGCTGCCTTGCGGCATCACCACGCGACCCGAGTAATGCGTCGGAATGCCACCCATCTGGTAGTGACAGGTCGGTACCACCGGCAGCGGTTCCTTGATGCAATCGACACCGGCAAACTGGATGCCGATTTCACGGATGCCGGGCAGGCGCTTCATGATGGTTGCCGGATCAAGATGGGTCACGTCAAGCAGCACGTAATCCTTGTTCACGCCACAGCCACGACCTTCCTTGATTTCAGTCGCCATGGCGCGGGAAACCACGTCGCGCGAAGCCAGATCCTTGGCATTCGGCGCGTAGCGCTCCATGAAGCGCTCCTTGCTGCTGTTGCGCAGGATGCCGCCCTCGCCACGCACGCCTTCGGTAATCAGCACGCCGGCACCGGCGACGCCGGTCGGGTGGAACTGCCAGAATTCCATGTCTTCGAGTGGAATGCCGGCACGTGCTGCCATGCCCAAGCCGTCGCCGGTATTGATGAAGGCATTGGTCGACGAGTAGTAGATGCGGCCGGCGCCGCCGGTGGCGAAAATGGTGGCCCGCGCATGGAAGATGACGATCTGGCCGGTTTCCATTTCGAGGGCGGTGACGCCGAGCACGTGACCTTCCTCGTCACGGATCAGGTCGAGCGCCATCCACTCGACGAAGAACTGGGTGTTGGCCATGACGTTGCGCTGATACATCGCATGCAGCATGGCGTGACCGGTGCGGTCGGCCGCGGCACAGGAACGGCGCACCGGCTTTTCGCCGAAATTGGACATGTGGCCGCCGAACGGGCGCTGGTAGATTTTGCCATTAT
>JBFZCS010000085.1:0-4559 GCA_041307825.1 Azonexaceae bacterium | reverse complement strand
GAAGCAGATGGCCGCGCCCGGCTCGATGTAGCGCTGCGCCGCGATCTGCCCTATTTCACGACCTTGCCGGCGCTGATTCGGCTGGCCGGACGCTTGGCCGAAAGGGAGCCGCCGCTCTGTCCGCAGACGATCGCGGCGCTGGAAACCTTTGTCGCAGCGCTGGCGAACGCGCCGAAAACGCAGCGCCCGGGTTTATGGGCCGCCACCTTCCGCCGGGTGCTGAAAGCCGCCGGCTGGCCCGGCGACCGCGAACTCTCCAGTCACGAATACCAGGCCCGCCGCGCTTTCGACGAGGCGCTCGACGGCTTCGGCCGGCTCGATGCGCTGCTCGGCCCGCTGGCGCTCAACGAGGCGGTGCGCCGCTGGTCGCAACTCTGCCGGCAGCGCATCTTCCAGCCGGAAACACGCGGCCGGCCCGCCATCCAGGTGCTCGGCGCGCTCGAAAGTGCCGGCCTCGGCTTCGATGCGCTGTGGGTGATGGGCATGAACGACGACCTCTGGCCGCCGCCGCCGCGTCCCAACCCGTTGCTGCCGGCCGAATTGCTGCGCGCGGCCGGCGCAGCGCACGCCAGCGCCGAGGTCGAACTCGATTTTGCGCAGCGGGTGCATGCCCGTCTGGCGCTGGCAGCGCCGGCGGTGGTTTATTCCTACGCGCAGGCCGACGGCAACCGCCTGCTGCGGCCGAGTCCGCTGATTGCCGGCATGGCGCGGGCCGCTGCGGCGCCGGTCGCGGTGGCGACGCTGGCCCGGCAACTGGCCGCTGAATCACCGGCAGCGCTCGACCAGGTCGCGGATGCCACGGCGCCGCCGGTCGGTGAAGGCGAGAAAGTTTCCGGAGGCAGCTGGCTGCTGCGCGCGCAGGCAATCTGTCCGGCCTGGGCTTATTACCAGTACCGGCTGGGCGGCGAGGCGATGGACGAGCCGGTCGAGGGCCTCGACCCGGCCGCCCGCGGCACGCTGGTACACGAGGCGCTGGAAGCCTTCTGGACGGCCGTTCGGACGTCGGCGGCGCTCGCCGCGCTGAGTGACACCGGTCGCCGGCAGGCGGTTGCCGAGGCCGTCATGGCCGCCCTGCAAAATTTCGAGCAGGCCCGCCATATCACCCTGCCGGCGCGCTTCCGCGAACTGGAAGCGGCACGTCTGCAGAAGCTGCTCGACGTCTGGCTGGCCGTCGAGGACAAACGCGGCCTGGCCTTCGAAGTCATTGCCTGCGAGCAAGCGGCCGAAGTCGAGATCGAGGAAATCAAGGTCAAAATGATCGTCGACCGCATCGACCGCCTGGTCGACGGCCGGCAGATCATCATCGACTACAAGACCGGGGCCGCGATCGACACCAGGAACTGGGCCGAGCAGCGCATCAGCGAGCCGCAGCTGCCGATCTACGCGGCGCTGGTCAACGACGAGGTAGCGGCCGTCGTCTTCGCCAAGGTCTTGCTCGACAAGCCCGGCTTCGCCGGCGTCGCCGATGCAAGGGACATCCTGCCCGGCGTCCACGGAATCGGCGACGACAAGCAGAAGGTCTTCGACCCCGCCGAATTTCCCGACTGGATCGCCGTCGTCACCCACTGGCGCGAACGGCTGCATGCGGTCGCCCGCGAAGTGAAAAGCGGCCAGGCGGGCGTGATGTTCGCCGACGAGAAGGCCCTGCAATACTGCGAGGTCCTGCCGCTGCTACGCCTGCCCGAACGGCGGCGCCTGCTGGCCGGGGAAAAGGCGTGAATACCCCGGTCGACCGCCTCGCGGAGGACGAAGCCGCCCGCAGCCGGGCGCTCGACGTCGCCTCGTTCATCGTCGAAGCCCCGGCCGGGGCCGGCAAGACGGAGTTGCTGACGCAGCGCTTCCTGCGCCTGCTGGCGGTAGTTGACCACCCGGAAGAAGTATTGGCGCTGACCTTCACCAACAAGGCGGCGACCGAGATGCGCGACCGCATTCTCGGCAGTCTGGAGCGCGCGGCGCGCGGCGAGATGCCGGAGCAGGCGCACCGGCAACTGACCTTCGGCCTGGCCAGGCAGGTGCTGGCCCACGATGCCGAACGCGGCTGGGGATTGCTCGGCCACCCCGGCCGGCTGCGCATCACGACGCTCGATGCGCTGTGCGCCAGCCTCGCCCGCCAGATGCCCTACCTCAGCCGCTTTGGCGCCCAGCCGGGCGTCGCCGAGGATGCCGACGCGCACTACGCGACGGCGGCGCGGCGCACGCTGGAAATGGTCGAAGCAGGCACGCCGGATGCCGAGGTGGTCGCCGCGGCGCTGGCTTTCATGGACAACAACGCCGGCCGGCTCGAAAAGCTGCTGATCACCATGCTCGGGCGCCGCGACCAGTGGCTGCACCACGCCGCGCGCATCGAAAGCGGGGCGATGAAGGGCGAGGTCGAGGCTGGCTTTGCGGCACTGATCGAGCGCGATCTGGCGACGGTTGCCGCCCTGCTCGACCGTCGCATCCAGTCGTTGCTGATGCCGCTGGCCCGCTTCGCAGCAGCCAACGCACCGGGCGTGCTCGACGCCATTTTTGGCTGGAATTCGCCGTTGACCGCAGCAATTGCCGATCTGGCGCAATGGCAGGCGGTGGCCGGCCTGCTGCTGACCGGCAGCGGCACGCTGCGCAAGACGGTCGACAAACGAATCGGCTTCCCGGCCGACAAGGAATTTGGCGACCAGAAAAAAGCCATGCTCGAACTGCTCGGCGAACTGCGCGGCGTGGCCGGGCTGGAAGAGGCGCTGGCCATGCTGGTCAAGCTGCCGCAGCCGGAACTGAGCGACGGCGAATGGGCCACCGTCGAATGCTTCTCGCGCCTGTTGCGGCTGGCCGCCGGGCAGTTGTGGCTGGCCTTTCAGGAAGCCGGCGAGGTCGATTTCATCGAAATCGCCGCCCGCGCCGGGCTGGCACTGGGCGACGACGAGGCGCCGACCGACCTCGCCCAGGCGCTCGACTATCGCATCCGCCATCTGCTGGTCGACGAATTTCAGGACACCAGCCCGACCCAGGTCGGCCTGATCGAGAAACTGACCCGCGGCTGGATGCCCGACGACGGCCGGACGCTGTTCGTGGTCGGCGATCCGATGCAGTCGATCTACCGCTTCCGCAAGGCCGACGTCGGGCTTTTCTTGCGCGTCCGCGAGCGCGGCATCGGCGACATCCGGCTCGCCCACCTGCGCCTGTTCCGCAACAATCGCTCGTATCCGGGCATCGTCGATTGGGTCAATGCGGCCTTCCCGGGCATCTTCCCGGCCGCCGACAGCCCGGAAGCCGGGGCCGTGCGCTATGCCGAATCGGCCGCCACCAGGCCGCCGCGCACGGACAGCGGCGTCGAGGTCCATCCGGTCATTGAACTCGAGGGTGCCGACTCTGCCGCCGAGGAAGCCTGCCGCGTGCTGGCCATCATCCAGCAGGCACGCCGTGACGCACCGGAAGAACGCATCGCGGTCCTCGTCCGGGCGCGCAGCCACCTCGATGCGCTGGTCGCCGAGATTCGCCGTAGCGCCCCGGAGCTGCGCTTTCAGGCGGTCGATATCGAAGGGCTGGACGGCCGCCAGCATGTGCAGGATTTGCTGACCCTGTTCCGCGCCCTGCATCACCGAGCCGACCGCGTGCATTGGCTGGCGCTGTTGCGTGCCCCGTGGTGCGGCCTGAAGCTGGCCGACCTGCACGCGCTGGCCGCCGACGACAAGAAGTCGACGATCTGGCAACTGATGCAGGACGAATCCCGCCGCGCTCGCCTTTCCGAAGACGGCCAGCAGCGCCTGAAGCATGTCCGTAACGTGCTGCAACTGGCCTTCGCCAGCCGCGGCCGCCAGCACCCGCGGCGCTGGCTCGAAGGCGTCTGGCTGATGCTCGGCGGGCCACGCTGCCTGGAAGCGCCGGAAGCGCTGAACGATGTCGACGCCTTCTTCGCGCTGGTCGACCGGCTGGTCGCCGCCCGCAACCTGAGCGCCGAAACGCTGGCCGCCGACGCCGCCGAACTGTACGCGCCGACCGACCCGCTCGGCGATGCGCTGCAGTTGATGACGATCCACAAGTCCAAGGGCCTCGAATTCGATACCGTGATCCTGCCTGGCCTGCACCGCGCCACCGGCGGCAACGACAGCCACCTGCTGCTGTGGGACGAAGTGGCCGGCGCCGACGGCCACGAACACCTGCTGGTCGCGCCGATGAAGGCCAAGGCCCCGCTGACGGGCCCCGGCAACGGCGAGGCGAGCGCCTACGATTACCTCAAAAAGCTCGAAGCCGAGCGTGCTGCACACGAAGACGAGCGCCTGCTCTACGTCGCCGCCACGCGCGCCATCCGTACGCTGCATCTGGTCGGCGTCGCCGTCGCCGATGAGCAGAAGGACGACGGTTTGAAGCCGCCGGCCGCCGGTACGCTGCTCAAGCTGCTCTGGCCCGGCGTCCCGCCAGGGGACTTGCTTCGCGGCGTAGTGCAGCCGGTTTTCGCTGCCGCGCTGGGTGCAGGCAAGCCAGCGGAACCGAACGTCAGCGCCTTCGACCCGGCGTGCTTCGTGCCGCCGCTGGTTCGCCTGGCCGAGGTCGCCGTGCCCGAAGCACTCCGCCAAATTCCGGGC
>JBFZCS010000084.1:0-8610 GCA_041307825.1 Azonexaceae bacterium | reverse complement strand
ATCCAGTCGCTCATCGCGCCGGCTTCGTTGATCCCTTCCTGCAACACCTGGCCGGTCTTCGATTCCTTGTAGAACATCAGCTGGTCGTGGTCTTACGGCACGTATTTCTGGCCTTCCTGGTTCCAGATGCCGACCGAGCGGAACATGCCTTCCATGCCGAAGGTGCGCGACTCGTCCGGCACGATGGGCACGACGTTCTTGCCGACATTTTTGTCCTTCAGCATCATGTTCATGATGCGGACGATGGCCATCGTCGTGGAGAGTTCTCGGCCTTCGCCGGACGCCTTGAGCAGGGCGGTAAAGGCGTTGAGCGCCGGAATCTTCAGCGGCTCGGCCTTGCGCCGGCGCTGCGGCAGGAAGCCGCCGAGGTCCATGCGGCACTTGCGCATGTACTGGTATTCCTCGGAATCTTCGGCGAACTTCAGGTAGGGAAGGGCATCGAGCTGGTCGTCTGGTACCGGCAGTTCGAAGCGGTCTCGGAAACGGGCGACCTGCTCGTGATCCAGTTTTTTCTGCTGGTGCGAAATGTTCATCGCCTCGCCGGCGAGGCCCATGCCGAAACCCTTGATGGTCTTGGCCAGGATCAGGGTCGGCGCGCCCTTGTGCGTGATGGCAGCCTGGTAGGCCGAGAAGATCTTGAAGATGTCGTGGCCGCCGCGATTCAGTTGCCAGATTTCAGTGTCGGTCCAGTCGGCCACCAGTTCCTTCAGTTCCGGCGTGTTGAAGAAATGCTCACGGACGTAAGCGCCGTTCTTGGCCTTGAAGGTCTGATATTCGCCATCGACGCATTCCATCATGCGGCGCTTCAGGATGCCCCTCTTGTCGCGCTGGAGCAGCGTGTCCCAGTGGGTTCCCCAGACCAGCTTGATGACGTTCCAGCCGGCGCCGCGAAATTCGGATTCGAGTTCCTGGATGATCTTGCCGTTGCCGCGCACCGGGCCGTCGAGGCGCTGCAGGTTGCAGTTGATGACGAAAATCAGGTTGTCCAGTTTTTCGCGACCGGCCATGCCGATGGCGCCGAGGGATTCGACTTCGTCGGTCTCGCCGTCGCCGAGGAAGGCCCAGACCTTGCGATCACCGGCCTTGGCCAGTCCGCGCGAGTCGAGGTACTTCATGAAGCGGGCCTGATAAATGGCCTGGATCGGGCCGAGGCCCATGGAAACAGTCGGGAACTGCCAGAAATCGGGCATCAACCACGGGTGCGGGTAGGACGAAATGCCCTTGCCGCCGGTTTCCTGACGGAAGTTGTCCATCTGGTCCTGCGTCAGACGGCCGAGCATGAAGGCGCGGGAATAAACGCCCGGCACCGAATGGCCCTGGAAGAAAATCAGGTCGCCGCCGGACGGGTCATTGATGCCGCGCCAGAAATGCGAGAAGCCAACGTCGTAGAGCGCGGCGGCCGAGGCGAAGGAGGCGATGTGGCCGCCGACGTTGGTGTCCTTGTTGGCGCGCACGACCATGATCATGGCATTCCAGCGGACGTAGGTATTGATCTTGATTTCCATGTCCGCATTGCCCGGATACTTGGGCTGCTGATCGGCAGGAATGGTGTTGATGTATTCGGTGTTGGCGGAATACGGAATGTCGATACCGTCCTCGCGCGCCTGGCCAATCAGCTTCTCGATCAGGTAATGGGCGCGGTCGGCGCCTTCCTGGGCGATGACGCCTTCCAGGGCATCGATCCATTCGCGGGTTTCCTGCGGGTCGGCATCGGCAGCGGATGCAGCGTCGGACAGCGTCAAGGCGCCGGGATTGTTTTCGGACATGTCACCTCCTGTTGGAGTTGTTTCATCAGGGGCCGGCACGCAGGTGCGCGGGCCGGGTCGTGGGACAGATTAAACCCGCTGGATAGGTGAATCAAATCGTCACATTTCACATGGTAAAACACAGATTCGCATTACGCAATAAGGGATTTCCACTATATCTACGCAACGGGCGGAAGCTGTCGTATGCTTGGAACAAAAGGAGGAGACAATGTTCCAAGTTCGAATACACGGACGTGGTGGTCAGGGTGTCGTTACCGCCGCCGAGATGCTGTCGATCGCCGCATTTGAAGAAGGGCGGCACGCTCAAGCCTTTCCCAGCTTTGGTTCGGAGCGCACCGGCGCACCGGTGGTGGCGTTCTGTCGCATCGCCGATAGCGAGATTCGCCTGCGCGAGCCGATCATGGCGCCCGACGCGCTGATCATCCAGGATCCGACGCTGTTGCATCAGGTCGATGTCTTCGCCGGGCTAAAGCCGGACGGCTACATTCTGATCAACACCAACAAGAGCTTCGAGGAGCTCGGGCTGGCCGATTTCGTCAGGGGGCACCGAGCCGAACGCTTGTGCACCGTCTCCGCCACCGATCTGGCGCTCAGACATGTCGGCCGGCCGGTGCCGAACGTGCCGCTGCTCGGCGGTTTTGCGGCCGTGTCGGGCATCATTCAACTGGCCTCGGTCATCAAGGCCATCAACGTCAGGTTTTCGGGCAAGATGGCCGATGGCAATATCGCCGCCGCGACCGAAGCCTACAAGGTCGTTCGGCAGGAAATGGAGGCTGCCCATGCTTAAGCAGATCGAAGGTTCGCGCGCCGTCGCCGAGGCAGTGGCGCTCTGCCGTCCGGAAGTCATCTGCGCCTATCCGATCTCCCCGCAAACGCACATCGTCGAAGCGCTTGGCGAAATGGTGAAGGAGGGCGCGCTTACCGACTGTGAGTACATCAACGTCGAATCCGAATTCGCCGCCATGTCGGTGGCCATCGGCGCCTCGGCGGCCGGCGCGCGCAGCTACACGGCGACTGCCTCGCAGGGCCTGCTGTTCATGGTCGAGGCGGTCTATAACGCGGCCGGCCTTGGCCTGCCGATCGTCATGACTGTCGCCAACCGGGCCATCGGCGCGCCGATCAACATCTGGAACGACCATTCCGACTCGCTCTCGCAACGCGATTGCGGCTGGATTCAATTGTTCGCCGAAACCAACCAGGAAGCGCTCGACCTGCACATCCAGGCCTTCAAGCTGGCCGAGGAGCTCTCGATGCCGGTGATGGTGTGCATGGACGGCTTCATCCTCACCCATGCCTACGAGCGTGTGGATATGCCGACGCCGGCGCAGGTCGAAGCCTACCTGCCGCCTTACGAGCCGCGCCAGGTACTCGACCCGAACGAGCCGGTTTCGATCGGCGCGATGGTCGGTCCGGAAGCCTTCATGGAGGTGCGCTATCTCGCGCACGCCAAGCAGATGCAGGCACTTGAGCGCATCCCGCAACTGGCGGCGGAATTCAAGTCGGTGTTCGGTCGCGATTCCGGCGGGCTGCTGCGCCCCTACAGGACCGAGGATGCCGAAACTATCGTGATCGCGATGGGTTCGGTGCTGGGCACCATCAAGGACACGGTCGACGCCATGCGCCAGCCGGAAAATGGCGGCCACCGGATCGGCGTGCTCGGCATCACCAGCTACCGCCCGTTCCCGCTCGCCGCTGTCGCCAGTGCCCTGAAAAACTGCAAACGCTTTGTCGTGCTGGAAAAAAGTCTCGCCGTCGGGATCGGCGGCATCGTCGCGACCGACGTGCGCATGGCGGTCACCGGCATGGGGCTGAAAGGGTTCACGGTTATCGCCGGTCTTGGCGGTCGCGCGATCACGATGAAATCGCTGACCGCGCTGTTCGAGAAGGCGACCCGCGAAGAACTGGATCTGGTGACCTTCCTCGATCTCGACTGGAAGGCGGTCAACAAGCAACTCGAACGCGAGAAGGCGCGCCGCCGCAGTGGGCCGGTCGCCGAGGCGCTGCTGCGCGACGTCGGCGTCGTCGGCGCGCGAAACTATTGAGGGGTAAGCACCGATGTCCTTTCAACCCGTCAAGTTCTACCAGACCGGCACCTTCACCGTCGGCAACCGTCTGCTCGCACCTGAAGAACGCAGCGTGCAGGCCAGCGCCAAGCGCTTCAACTCGCTCAATTCCGGTCACCGCGCCTGTCAGGGTTGCGGTGAGGCGCTGGGCGCCCGCTACGCGATCGACGCCGCGATGGAGGCCAGCGACGGCCAGCTCGTCGCCGCCAACGCCACCGGCTGCCTCGAGGTTTTCTCGACGCCGTATCCGGAAACCTCGTGGCAAATACCGTGGATCCATTCGCTGTTCGGCAATGCCGCCGCAGTCGCCACCGGCATCGCCGCCGCGATCAAGGTCAAGCGGAAGAAGGGCGAGCAGGAGCGGGATGTCCGCGTCGTTGCCCAGGGTGGTGACGGCGGAACCACCGATATCGGTTTCGGCTGCCTCTCCGGCATGTTCGAGCGCAACGACGACGTGCTTTACATCTGTTACGACAATCAGGGCTACATGAACACCGGTGTGCAGCGTTCGTCCGCAACGCCGCCGGCAGCGCGGACGGCGACCACGATGGCCGTCGGGCCCGAACCGGGGAATGTTTTCGGCCAGGGCAAGTTCGTGCCGGCGCTCGCCATGGCGCACGACATCCCCTATGTCGCCACGGCGACGGTGGCCGACCTGCGCGACCTCGAGGCCAAGGTGCGGCGCGCCATGGAGCTTCGCGGCGCGCGCTATATCCATATCCTCGTGCCTTGTCCGCTCGGCTGGGGTACGGCATCGCAGGAAACCATTCATATGGCGCGGCTCGCCAAGGAAACCGGTATCTTTCCGGTATTCGAGGCCGAGCACGGCGAAATAAAATCGGTGCTGGCGATACGGCGGCAACAACCGGTGGAGGAATACCTCAAGCCGCAGAAGCGCTACGCTCACCTGTTCGGCAAACAGCCGAACGTGGCGGTGATCGCCAGGTTGCAGGCGATGGCTGACCGTAACATCAAACGCTATGGCCTGCTCGGGCAGGGAGAACGCTAATGGACAAGCCCTTTGCCATCACCCTCAATCCCGGCTCCTCGCTGGCCAACCGTACCGGCTCGTGGCGCACCTCGCGGCCCGAATATGTCGACCGCCTGCCGCCCTGTAATGCCGCCTGCCCGGCCGGTGAAAATATCCAGGGCTGGCTGTTCCACGCCGAGAGCGGCGACTACGAACAAGCCTGGCGCGCCCTGACCGTCAACAATCCGCTGCCCGCGATCATGGGCCGTGTCTGTTATCACCCCTGCGAGGGTGGCTGCAACCGCCAGAACATCGATGCCGCGGTCGGCATCAACTCGGTCGAACGCTTCCTCGGCGACGAAGCGATCAGGCGCGGCTGGCAGTTCGATGCGCCGGCGCCGTCCACCGGCAAGCGTGTCCTGGTGGTCGGCGCCGGGCCGGCCGGCCTCTCGGCTGCCTACCACTTGCGCCGTCTCGGCCACCAGGTGGCGATTTTCGAAGCGGCGGAGCAGCCTGGCGGCATGATGCGCTACGGCATTCCCAAGTACCGCCTGCCGCGCGATGTGCTCGACGCCGAAATCCAGCGCCTTGTCGACTACGGTATCGAACTGCGGCTGGAAGCCAAGGTGAGCGACCTGCGCCAGGTCATGACGGACGAGGGATTCGATGCCTGTTTCCTCGGCGTTGGCGCGCATATCGCCAAGCGCGCCTACATTCCGGCTGGCGATGCTAACAAGGTGCTCGATGCGGTTTCCGTGTTGCACGGCATGGAGGATGAGGCGGCGCCCATGCTCGGCCGCCGTGTCGTCGTCTATGGCGGCGGCAACACCGCCATGGATGTCGCGCGCACCGCCAAGCGCCTCGGCGCCGAAGAAGCCATCATCGTCTACCGCCGGACGCGCGAGAAGATGCCGGCGCACGACTTCGAGGTCGAGGAGGCGCTGCAGGAAGGCATTTCGATCAAATGGCTGTCGACCATCAAGGAAGCCGGCGAATCCGACATCATGGTCGAGAAGATGGCGCTCGACGAAAACGGCCTGCCGCAACCGACCGGCGAGTTCGAGCGTATCGAGGCCGATTCGGTGGTGCTCGCGCTCGGCCAGGATGCCGATCTTTCGCTGCTGGAAAACGTGCCGGGGCTGACCGTCGATCACGGGCTGATTCAGGTTGATGGCGGCATGATGACGGGCCATCCCGGTATCTTCGCCGGGGGCGACATGGCCGGCAGCGAGCGTACCGTCACTGTCGCCATCGGGCACGGCAAGAAGGCTGCGCGCGCCATCGATGCCTGGCTGCGCGGCGAGCGGTATGCGCCGCCGCCCAAGCACGAAATTGCCACTTTCGAGCGCATGAACTCCTGGTATTACTCGGACGCGCCAAAGACCGTGCGCCCGGTGCTCGACATCATCCGCCGCCAGTCCACCTTCGAGGAGGTGCTCGGCGGTCTGGACGAGCACAACGCGCTGTTCGAGGCGCGCCGCTGCATGTCCTGCGGCAACTGCTTCGAGTGCGACAACTGTTATGGGGTCTGTCCCGACAATGCGGTGATCAAGCTCGGCCCCGGCAAGCGCTTCGCGTTCAATTACGATTACTGCAAGGGCTGCGGCATGTGTGCCGCGGAATGTCCCTGCGGCGCGATCCGCGTGGTACCGGAGGGGAACTGACGCCTGTCCGTTGGAATGCCCGGGAAAGCGTGGCTTAGAGCGAGGCCCAGCGGGCCAGCATGTCGCCGAAAAATGCGGTAAGAACCAGCGCGACCGGGGCAATGGCGATGAATACCCGCAGCAGTCGGGTGATGAAGGGGTGCGCGCGGTGTGACTCGATGAAATAGCGGGCCACCATCGCCCCCTTGAGCCAGATGATCGCGGCGACCAGCAGCGGTAGCCAGTTGGCGGCGCGGAACCATTCGCCGAGGCCGAGGCTGACCAGCGTCAGCGCGACCAGCGCCAGCCAGGTTGCGGTCAACGGGAGAAAAAGGTTGTTTTTCGTGTTCATGATCAGGCCAGCACGTAGAACAGCGGAAAGATTACCAGCCAGATGATGTCGGTTGCGTGCCAGTAGCTGGCCAGGGCTTCCAGGCCTGAATGCTCCTCAGCTGAATAGCCTTGGAACAGCATGCGGGCGAGTACCCAGAGGATGCCGAGGATGCCCCAGGTGGCATGAACCAGATGGTTGAAGGTCAGGTAGTAGTAAACGGTGAAGAAGATGCCGGAACTGCCGTTGATGTCGTGCGCGAGGTTCCAGCGGATTTCGAAAAACTTGGCGATCGGATAGCCGAGCGCGATGATCAGGCCGGCGATCAGCCAGCCTAGCGAACTGCGCTGACGCCCGTAGCGCATGGCGTTGACCGAGCAGGCGATGAAGTAGCTGCTGGTCACCATCAGCAGCGTGATGACGGTGCCGGAAACCAGCGACAGGCGTTGCGCGCCTTCGTGAAAGGCATCGGGAAAATGTGCACGGGCAACGAAGTAGACGGTGAACAGCACGACGAACTCGACGAATTCGCAGGTGATGCCGGCCCAGATTCCCTTGTTGCCGGGGATGCGGCGCGCTTGCGCGAGGGGGGTTTCCGGCGGGGCTTGAAGAACCGCTGCGACCATGAATTGTCTCGCTGCCATTCAAAGCTACGATTTTCCCCGGCTTGCGATGATGCGGCTTTGATTCAGGTAGGCGAAATCCGAAATCGACAGGCGGCGCGCCAGGTCCGGATGTGAAAGAAATGCTGGCCAACTTGCGTTGCATCAAACGCCCGGTCCCGCCCCTTCGTATAATGAGCGGTTTGCTATTGCTGATCGAGGAGTCGCCATGGCGGCAGTCATGCCCATACCGGCCGCGAGCCGGGTTCTGATGTCTGGTAACGAAGCAGTCGCCCGCGCTGTCTGGGAAGCGGGGGTCAAGGTTGCGGCCGCCTATCCCGGCACGCCGTCGACCGAGATGCTGGAGGTCATCTCGACCTACCCGGACCTCTACGCCGAGTGGTCGGTCAACGAGAAGGTGTCGCTGGAAGTGGCGATCGGCGCGGCCTATGCCGGTTCGCGTTCGTTCTGCTGCATGAAGCATGTCGGCATGAATGTCGCCTCCGATGCCTTGATGACGTTGACCCTGACCGGCGTGATCGGTGGCCTGGTCATCGCGATCGCCGACGACGTCGGGCTCTCGTCGTCGCAGAACGAGCAGGATTCCCGCTACTGGGGTCGTTTTGCCCATGTGCCTGTGCTCGAGCCGGCCGATTCGCAGGAAGCCTATGCGATGACGCTCCATGCCTACGAGTTGTCCGAGAAATTCCAGGTGCCGGTCATCCTGCGCATGACCACCCGCATCAATCACGTCAAGGGTCTGGTCACCGTCGGCGAGCGCGGCGAGAAAGCATCGGCCGGCTTCAAGAAGGATCCGGCGCGCTGGGTCATGACGCCGACCGGCGCCGGCAAGCGCATCCCGCTGATGTTCGCCCGCGCCGAGGCGTTGCGCAAGGAGGCCGAGGCTTCCGCGTTGAACTTCATCGAGCAGGGCAGCGACCGGCGTGTCGGCTTCATCGCTTCCGGCACCGCCTACATGCATGTCAAGGAATCCTTTCCGGATGCGCCGGTGCTCAAGCTTGGCTTCTCCTGTCCGGTGCCCTTCGAGAAATGCCGCGAACTCGCGGCGCTGGTCGATCAGGTCGTCATCGTCGAGGAAGTCGAGCCGCTGGTCGAGACCGAGCTGAAGGCGCAGGGCATCAAGGTCATCGGCAAGGAAATCCTGCCGCTGCAGGGCGAACTGTCGCCGAACGTGCTGCGTCCGGCCATTGCCCGGCTACTCGGCGAACCCGTGC
>JBFZCS010000083.1:0-3504 GCA_041307825.1 Azonexaceae bacterium | reverse complement strand
GGCAACCACGTCGCGCACCAGGGCGACCAGATCGAGCGGCTCATGGCTCTGCTGCGCGGCCTCACCCCCCTCGGCCCGGGCCAGCGTCAGCAACTGGTTGACCAGGCGCCCGGCACGATCGACGCCGACCGCAATCTGGCGCAGCGCATGGCGCAACGCTTCCGGGTCGGCTTCGCGGATGGCGAACTGCGCCTGCGTCTTCAACCCGGTAAGCGGGGTACGCATCTGGTGCGCGGCATCGGCCACGAAACGCTGCTGCGCTTCGACGTTGCGCTTCATGCGCTCGAGCATTTCGTTGAAGGCCTCGACCAGCGGTTCCAGTTCCTCGGGCACCCGGCGCGTGGCAATCGGCGAGAGATCGCCCGGATCACGTTTTTCAATCGTCTTGCGCAGGCGATTCAACGGCCGCAGTCCGCGCGACAGGCCAAACCAGACCAGCATGACGGCCAGCGGAATGATGACGAACTGGGGCAGGATGACACTGGCGACGATCTTGTTGGCCAGTTGCGTGCGCTTTTCCGTCGTCTCGCCAACTTCGACCAGAACCCAGCGGTCGCGCGGCATCTGCCCATCGGCGACATAGGAATAGGCGACCCGCACGTCCTGCCCGTTCAATTCGATATCGCGGAAATAAATGTCTCCCGGTAGCGCATCTGGCGCGACCGTCAGATCAGGCGTCGGCAATTCGCGGTCGCCGGCCAGCAGTTTTCCTTCGCGACCGACGACGTGGAAATACACGCTGTCGGTTTCATCCGCCCGCAGCAATGCCCGCGTCGAGGCCGGCAAGCTGAGTACCGGCTTGCCATCGATCAACTTGACCTGATGCGAGA
This sequence comes from Azonexaceae bacterium, assembly GCA_041307825.1. Lineage (GTDB taxonomy): Bacteria > Pseudomonadota > Gammaproteobacteria > Burkholderiales > Rhodocyclaceae > Azonexus. The sequence goes on along the minus strand of JBFZCS010000083.1, from coordinate 2,674 downwards.
TGGCCGTCACATGCTCGCGCAAGGACTGATCGTAGGGAAAGTTGGCGACGTTGTTGGCGAAATAGTGCGTGAAGGCGATGCTCAAAGGCCAGACGAACAGCAAGGGGGCCAGCATCCAGTCAAGGATCTCGCCAAAAAGCGAACGTTCGCTTTCGGAAGCCGGCGGACTACTCGGCCTGGGGTCGCTCAAGGCAGTAACCCAGACCGCGCACCGTAGCTATCTTGACGCCGCCCGCCTCGAGTTTCTTGCGCAGGCGATGAACATAAACCTCGATGGCATTGTGGCTGACCTCTTCTCCCCAGCCGCACAAGTGATCCACCAGTTGATCCTTGCTGACCAGGCGACCCATGCGGTTGAGCAGGATCTCTAGGAGGCCGATTTCGCGCGCTGACAGATCGAGGGCCTGACCCTGAATCTGGGCCACGCGCCCGACCTGATCATAGATCAGAAAGCCGCACTGAATGGTCGGGGTCGTTCCGGTCGAGCGTCGTGTCAGGGCGCGAACCCGAGCCTCGAGTTCGGCAAGTTCGAAGGGTTTGACCATGTAGTCGTCAGCCCCCAGGTCGAGCCCCTTGACGCGATCGCCAGTACCGTCGAGGGCAGTCAGGATCAGCACCGGCAACTGCGAATTACGTGCCCGCAGATGTTTCAGCACCTCGAGTCCGGATAATTTCGGCAAGCCCAGATCGAGAATCAGCAGATCGTAGGTGGCCGTCAGCAGGGCCGCTTCTGCGTCGACGCCGTCGGCTGCCCAGTCGACGGCGTAGCCGCCTTGGCGAAGCGAACGTGAAAGGCCATCGGCGATGATGGCGTCGTCCTCAGCAATAAGAATTCGCATTTAACCCTGGACCAAAGCTGCGTAAGAATTCTGTAAGCCTACAGCATTAACCTGCCTCTGCTGTTCTCCTTTTATGGTCTTTGGAGTCACTGGCATAAGCCGCGACTCAGGGGGTGGCCCGACCCTGCACTGGGCGCCCCCTACCATTTTTCCCGCAAAACCCCGCCATTTTATCAAATTCGTCGCCCGGCCATTGCGCCGCGCGCAAACTTGTTCGCGCACTGCAATCGCCCTGTCGTTCCCGAAGGGCGCTTCCCACTGCTGCGGTCGACCCTGAAAAACAGGCAAAAATGGACGAAAAAAAGCCCGGGTCGAAACCCGGGCTTTTGCATGACGGTCTTCTGTCGGCTTAGTGGCCGGAGGCGCCGGCAGCACCGAGGCCGGTTTCCGAGCGGAGTTGTTGCGCCGGATACAGCGCACGCTCCTTCTTGGCCTGGGCAGAATTGTCCAGAATGGACACCAGCCAGATCGTGAAGAACGCGGCGGTCATCGAGAAGATGGCTGCGGAGTTGTACGGGAACCAGGCGGAGCCCTTCGGATTACCGATGACAGCTTCCCAGACGCTGGCGGAACCGATGGTCAGGACCACGGCCAGAATCAGACCGGTGAAACCACCGACCACGGCGCCGCGGGTCGTGCAGTTCTTCCACAGCACGGACATGAACAGCACCGGGAAGTTGCCGGAACAGGCGATGGTGAAGGCCAGCATGACCATGTAGGCGACGTTTTCTTTCTCGAACGCGATACCGAGCACGATGGCCAGCACGCCCAGGCACAGCGTGGCGATCTTGGAAACGCGCAGTTCCTGGTCGGAGGTGGCCTTCTTGTTGAACACCGAGGCGTACAGGTCATGCGACACCGCGGAGGCGCCGGAAAGGGTCAAACCGGCAACCACGGCCAGGATGGTGGCGAAGGCCACGGCGGAAATGAAACCGAGGAACAGGTCGCCGCCGACAGCCTTGGACAGATGCACCGCAGCCATGTTGCCGCCGCCCTTCAGGCCCTTGGCGATTTCACCGCCGACGTAGAAGTCGCCCGGATTCTGGATCAGGTTGGTAATGGCGCCAAAACCGATGATGAAGGTCAGGATGTAGAAGTAACCGATCCAGGTGGTCGCCCAGGCAACCGACTTGCGGGCTTCCTTGGCGTTCGGCACGGTGAAGAAGCGCATCAGGATGTGCGGCAGGCCGGCGGTACCGAACATCAGCGCCATACCGACCGAGATGGCGGAGACCGGATCCTTGATCAGGGCGCCCGGCGCCATGATGGCATCTTTCTTGGAGTGCACTTCGGTCGCCTTGGTGAACAGCGCTTCCGGCGAGAAACCGAACTGCATCAGCACGGCACCAGCCATGAAGGTGGCGCCGAACAGCAACATGCAGGCCTTGATGATCTGCACCCAGGTCGTTGCAGTCATGCCGCCGAACAGAACGTACATCATCATGATGGCGCCGACGAGAATCTCGGCGTACATGTATTCGAGACCGAACAGCACCTTGATCAGCTGACCGGCGCCGACCATCTGCGCAATCATGTAGAAGGCGACGACGACCAGCGTCGAGGTCGCTGCGAAGATGCGGACCGGGGCCTGGGCGAAGCGGTAGGAAGCGACGTCGGCGAAGGTAAACTTGCCGAGGTTGCGCAGGCGCTCGGCCATCAGGAAGGTGATGATGGGCCAGCCGACCAGCCAGCCGATCGAGAAGATCAGGCCGTCGAAGCCGTTGCCAAACACCAGTCCGGATATGCCAAGGAAGGACGCTGCCGACATGTAGTCGCCGGCGATCGCCAGACCGTTCTGGAACCCGGTAATGCCACCGCCGGCGGTGTAGAAGTCA
>JBFZCS010000082.1:0-7493 GCA_041307825.1 Azonexaceae bacterium | reverse complement strand
TCCCTTCCGTTGACCGCGACAAGCCCCGACAAGATGCGCAATTCGACCCTGGTTTTCAATCCGGAGGGCGTTTGCGTCGAGCGTTACGACAAGGTGCACCTGTTCGGCTTCAGGAAGGATGAAGAGTCCTACGACGAGGCCACCTTTATCGAGCCGGGCAACGATCTAGTCGCCGTCGATACCCCATTCGGCCGCGTCGCCCTGTCGATCTGCTACGACCTGCGTTTCCCCGAACTGTACCGGGCGCTCGGCACCGTGGACCTGATCTTGGTGCCGGCCGCCTTCACCGACACCACCGGCCGGGCGCACTGGGAAATCCTGCTGCGTGCCCGCGCCATCGAGAACCAATGCTACCTGCTCGCGGTCGGACAGGGCGGCAAGCATGAAAACGGCCGCATGACGCACGGCAACAGCATGATCGTCGACCCTTGGGGCGAAATTCTCGACCGCAAGATGAAGGGGCCGGGAGTCGTCATCGCCGACCTCGACCACGCCCGCATCGCCGAAATCCGCGAGAGCCTGCCGGCCCTCGCCCACCGAATTCTCTGACGGAGTTTCAATGAATCCAGATAGCGCCCTGGCGCAAGCCGAATCCCTCCTGCTGTCGCCTTTTTCGCTGAACGAAGGCGACCTGGCACGGACCTTCGGTCAGATCCTGACGCATCAGGTCGACTATGCCGACCTTTATTTCCAGTATTCCCGTTCCGAGGCGTGGAGCCTCGACGAGGGCATCGTCAAGTCGGGCAGCTTCAGCATCGATCAAGGGGTTGGCGTGCGCGCCATCTCCGGCGAGAAGACCGCCTTTGCCTACTCCGACGACATCAGCTCACGCGCGCTCGGCGATGCAGCCAATGCCGTGCGGGCGATTGCCGCCGCCGGGCAGAATGGCATTTTGCCGGCTTTTTCGGCGTCGACCGCGACAAGGTCGCTGTACGTCCCCCACGACCCGATCGCCTCGCTGCCCGCCGATGCCAAGGTCAGGTTGCTCGAGCGTCTGGAAGGCCTGGCGCGCGCCATCGACCCGCGCGTCGTCCAGGTCATGGCCTCGCTGGCCGGCGAGTACGAGGTGATCCTCGTTGCCGGTTTGGATGGCCGGCTGGCCGCCGACATCAGGCCGCTGGTCCGCTGCTCGATTTCCGTCATCGTCGAGGAAAACGGCAAGCGCGAACAGGGCGCAGCAGGGGGTGGCGGACGCTTCGATTTCGGCTATTTCGACGATGAAGTACTGCAACGCTATGCGCAGGAGGCCGTCCATCAGGCGCTCACCAACCTGCATGCCGAGCCGGCGCCAGCCGGCCAGATGACCGTCGTCCTCGGTTCCGGCTGGCCGGGCATCCTGCTGCATGAGGCGGTCGGCCACGGCCTCGAGGGCGACTTCAACCGCAAGGGCAGTTCCACCTTCAGCGGTCGCATCGGGCAGCGGGTGGCATCGCGCGGGGTAACCGTCATCGACGACGGCACCATCGTCGACCGCCGCGGCTCGCTGAACATCGACGACGAGGGCAACCCGACGCAGCGCACCGTGCTGATCGAGGACGGCATCCTCAAGGGCTACATGCAGGACAGCCTCAACGCCCGCCTGATGGGTGTTGCGCCGACCGGTAACGGGCGTCGCGAATCCTTTGCCCATCTGCCGCTGCCGCGCATGACCAACACCATGATGCTGGCCGGCGCGCATGATCCGCAGGAAATCATCGCCTCGGTCAAAAAAGGTATCTACGCCGCCAACTTCGGCGGCGGCCAGGTCGACATCACCAGCGGCAAGTTCGTCTTCTCGATGAGCGAGGCCTACCTGATCGAGGACGGCAAGATCACCCGGCCGATCAAGGGGGCGACGCTGATCGGCAACGGACCTGATGCGATGACCCGTGTGTCGATGATCGGCAATGACCTCAAGCTCGACCCCGGCGTTGGCACCTGCGGCAAGGACGGCCAGAGCGTGCCGGTCGGCGTCGGCCAGCCGACACTGCGCATCGATGGACTAACGGTAGGGGGTACGGCATAATACTTAGTCATTTTGGTGGGGGTGATTATGCGTGCTTGGATTCTTGCGTGTGGGTTGATGACGGCTTGCGGTATGGCTTTGGCACAAGCTTCCGCGCCGGACAGGCTGAAGGCCATCCAGGCGGATCCCGCGGCATTGAAATCGGCGATCGAAGCCGGAAGAAAGGCAAGCTTCTTCTGCGTTAACTGCCATGGTGATGACGGGATCAGCAAGATTCCGGAGGTGCCCAACCTGGCCGGCCAGAATCCCGACTACCTGCTCGAGCAGATTCGCAAGTTCGGCAGCGGCGAGCGCAAGGATCAGTTCATGCAGGGACTGATCAAGGTGCTTAAGGAGGAAGAGCGGATGCAGATCGCGCTCTTCTATGGTAGCGGCGCGGTCAAGCCGGCGAAAGCCGATCCCGCGGAAGCAACGAGAGGCAAGGATCTCTTTACCAAGCTCTGCGTTCGCTGCCACGGCGAGGCGGCGCGCGGCGATGCGACAATCGCGCGCCTGGCGGGTCAGCAGATTCCTTATTTGCAGACCTCGCTTACCCGCTACCGCGACAAGACCGGTGTGCGCAACAATCTGCTGATGTCGATCGCCACCTCGTCGCTGAAGAACGAGGACATCAAGGCCATCGCCAATTACTTGACCCAGTTGCCCTGATGCGTCGGTAAGACTTTTCGCGCATCGGTCGGCAAAATTGACTGATGTCATGGTTCCCTCGGGCTCCTCCCGGTTAGTTTCCGGTCTCGGGTAACTAAGGGGGAACCATGAAAGCATTTTTCGGATTGCTGCTCGCGCTTGTCTTGAGCATTCCGGGCGGTGACGCGCTGGCGCAAATCACCGATCTCAATTCGGCGATCAACAAGGCGGGCCGTCAGCGCATGCTGTCGCAGCGCATGGCCAAGGCCTATTTTCAGATCGGTCAGCGGGTCGAGGTCGAGCGCAGCAAGAAAATCCTCGACGCCTCGGTTTCGCTGTTCGACCGCCAGCTGGTCGAGCTGAAGAATTTCGCGCCGACGCCGGAGATCAAGGAGAACTACCTCAAGCTCGAAACGACCTGGCTCGCCTACAAGGATCTTCTGGTCGGCGCGCCGCCCTCGCCGGACAACGGGCGCAGCGTTCTGGAAATCTCCGAGCAGGTGCTGGCGCTCGCGCATCAGGGGACGGTCCAGCTCGAGAAGCAATCGGCTTCGACTGCCGGTCGTCTGGTCAATATTTCCGGCCGGCAGCGCATGTTGTCGCAGCGCATGGCCAAGTTCTACCAGGCGGTTGCCTGGGGTGTCGGTAACGACAAGAGCGCCGGCGAACTCGAAAAGGCGCGCAAGGAATTCGCGGCGGCCCACCAGGAACTGGCGGCGGCGCCTTCCAATACGCAGCAGATCAAGGAGAGCCTCGATCTGGTCAAGCAGCAGTGGCTGTTCTTCGAAAATGCGCTGAACCAGAAGGCCGGTCCCGACAAGCGTCCGCAAATTGCCGTGGCGACGACCAGCGAACGTATTCTTGAGGAAATGGAAACCGTCGTCGGGCTTTACGAGAAGCTCAAGTAATCAGAACAGGCGCAGTTGCCGTTCATCCGCTGGCGCCGGCGGCGGCCTGAAGCGGGACGTGTCGAGTGCCGGCAGTTCACGGCTCAGGCCGTGGCGCCGGCAGGCGAGTTCGAAGCGCTGACGGATGAGGTCGGCAAAGTGTCCCAGCCCCTTCATGCGACTGCCGAACCGGGCATCGTTGGCCCGTCCGCCGCGCAAGTCGTAAAGCACCGACATGATGCGCGCCGCCTTTTCGGGTGCGTGCCATTCCAGCCACTCGCGAAACAGCCCGGCCACCTCGTGCGGCAGACGCAGCAGCGTGTAGCACGCGCTTTCCGCGCCCTGCGAACGCGCCGCTGCGAGCAAGTTTTCGATTTCATGGTCGTTGAGGCCAGGAATCACCGGCGAGACGAATACCGAAACCGGGATGCCGGCGGCGCTCAGTTTTTGCATCGCGTCGAGTCGCGCCTGCGGCGCGCTGGCCCGCGGTTCGAGCTGACGGGCGAGTTGCCCGTCGAGCGTGGTCAGGGAAATCCCGATGTGGGCCAGGTTGCGGCCGGCAAGTTCGGCCCACAGATCGATGTCGCGTACGACCAGCGACGACTTGGTGACCACCGACAGCGGGTGGCCGGTTTCCAGAGCGACCTCGAGCAGCGCGCGGGTCAGCCGTTCCTTGCGTTCGAACGGTTGGTAGGCGTCGGTCGCGGAGCCGAGCACGATGGTCGAGCAGACGTAGTTTGGGTGACTCAATTCCTCGCGCAGCAGGCGCGGGGCATCCGGCTTGTGGAAAATCTGCGTTTCGAAATCGAGGCCCGGCGACAGGCCGAGCCAGGCGTGCGTCGGCCGGGCATAGCAGTAAATGCAGCCGTGCTCGCAGCCGCGGTACGGATTCAGCGACTGGTCGAAACCGACGTCCGGCGAGTCGTTGCGGCTGATGATCGACTTCGCGCTGTCGACCAGCAGGCGGGTTTGCGGCAGCGACGGCTCGGCTTGTTCCCAGCCGTCGTCCTCGGCCTGGCGGGTCTCGTTGCTGAAGCGATGGGCGACGTTGCACACCGCACCACGCCCCTTGACGGGCCGGTGAGGAATCTCCGCAGAGGGTTGCAGGTCGAAATCTTCCATGCGCATCCGGTAGAATGCACGGTTTTCAGCAATTTTTGAATGGGGCCGGCCATGACGCCGCAAAACAAACCGAATACCGACGACCTGCGCATCAAGGAAATCAAGGAACTGGTGCCGCCGGCGCATGTATTTCGTGAATATCCGGTATCCAGTCGCGCGGCGCAAACCACCTACAGTGCCCGCCAGACCATCCACCGCATTCTGCATGGCGCCGACGATCGCCTGCTGGTCATCATCGGTCCCTGTTCGATCCATGACTACAATGCAGCGCTGGAATACGCCAAAAGGCTCGCCCGGGAAGCGGACAGGCATGCCGACGATCTCGTCGTCCTGATGCGTGTCTATTTCGAGAAGCCGCGCACTACCGTCGGCTGGAAGGGGTTGATCAACGATCCGCGCATGGACAACACCTTTCGCATCAACGAAGGCATCCGCCTCGCCCGCAAGATCCTGCTCGAAATCAACGAGCTTGACCTACCCTGCGCCACCGAGTTCCTCGATACCATCACCCCGCAATACACCGCTGACCTGATCGCCTGGGGCGCCATCGGCGCGCGCACCACCGAATCGCAGGTGCACCGCGAACTGGCTTCGGGGCTGTCGTGCCCGGTCGGTTTCAAGAACGGCACCGACGGCAATATGCGGATCGCGGTCGACGCCATCCGCTCGGCCAATTCGCCGCACCACTTCCTGTCGGTGACCAAGTCCGGCCACACCGCCATCGTGTCGACGATGGGCAACGAGGATTGCCACGTCATCTTGCGCGGCGGCAAATCCCCCAACTTCGATGCCGCCAGCGTCGACACGGCCTGTGTGGAAATCGCCAAGGCCGGCCTCGCCGCCCGGCTGATGGTCGATTTCTCGCACGGCAACAGCCGCAAGCAGTACAAGCTGCAGATGGAAGTCTGCGACAGCGTCGCCGCGCAAATGGCCGCCGGCGACGAGCGTATCGTCGGCGTCATGGTCGAGTCCCACCTCGTCGAAGGCCGCCAGGACCTGTCGCCGGACAAGCCGCTGACCTACGGCCAGAGCGTCACCGACGCCTGCATCGGCTGGGAGGACAGTGTGGCCGTGCTGGAAAAGCTGGCCGCCGCGGTGCGTGCGCGACGGGTAGCGGAAGCGGTGGAGTAGGCCGCGAACGCTTTTGACGGACAGCGGCCGGATTAGAATGCCGCCGATGTCCCCACCGGAAAATCTCCGCATCCAGTGGTCGCTCCGCCTCGCGCTGCTGCTGTCGCTGATTGCGCACGGCGTGATCCTGGCGCTTCCGACGCAGACGCCCCAGGTCGAGGAGCGGGCGGCGACGCGTATCGAGGCCAGCCTTGTGCGACAACCCCCGATGCCGCAGCAACCCGCGACGCCTGCGATCATTCCGGCGCCGGCAAAGACCCGGGAAGCCAAGCAGCAGCAGCAAAGAAAGATCCTGGCGATGGACAAGGCGCAGGGCAGGGCGGCAACGCCGGCAGCCCCGCGGTGGTCGGTGGCGCAGAAAGAGGAAATGAACAGCTTCCTACGTGAACTCGACGGTCAGGCACGCCAGGCGCCGGATCTGGCGCAACGCTCCCTGGCCATGGCCAGGGATATCGGCCGCCAGCAGGCAGCCACGGAGAAGGAGGGCAGCGAGGTACTCGAGCGCGTGCCCAACAGCCCGCCGGTCGATCCGTTCAGTCTCGAAATGTATCTTGATTCACTGGTGAGAAAGCTTAACCGGAGCGCCGGATTCGTCAGGAACGACCCGCGCGGCAGGGGGCTCAAAGTGGCAGCGGTGGAGATCCGTCTCAACCCCAACGGCTCGCTGAAGAGTTTCAAGGTGCTCAACGCGGCCGATCAGCAGGACCAAATCGCCTTCGTCAGATCCGTGGTCGAACAATCCGTGCCCTTTTCGCCCTTCCCGGCGGACATCGGCAAGTCTGCGAAGTCGCTGGCAATGGTAATCTGCATCATGCCTGCGACTGCGAGCGGGGGCGGCTTCGGGTTCACCCGCAACCCGGGAGCGCGTGGCTGTTGAGCGGGTGTGCCTTTTCCAATCGAGGAGGATTCGCAAAATGTCAAAGTTGATTCGTGAGGTGCGCGCATGTTGATCAATGCCGACCACTCGCTGCTGTTGCTGATCGATCTGCAGGAGCGGCTGGCGCCCGCCATCCAGGATATCGATACAGTATTGCGCCACAATCTGTGGCTGGTCGCGGTCGCACAGCGGCTGGCGGTGCCGGTGGGGGCGACCGTCCAGTATCCGTCGGGGCTGGGACCGATGGTTCCGGAGCTGGGTGCGTCCGTTCCGCCCGATCGCGTCGTCGAAAAGATCCATTTTTCCGCGGTTGCCGACGGCTGCTTGGAGCGGCTGCCCGACTTTTCGCGGCGTCAGATCGTGTTGACCGGAACCGAGGCGCACGTATGCGTCCTGCAGACGGCGCTCGGCCTGCGCGCGCTGGGCAAGGAAGTCTTCGTCGTTGCCGAGGCGGTCGGCTCGCGCCGCTCCACCGACAAGGATCTGGCGCTGGCGAGACTGCGCCAGGAGGGGTGCCGCATCGTGTCGTGCGAGATGGTGGCTTTCGAGTGGCTGCACAAGGCTGGCACGGATGTGTTCAGGCAGATCAGTCGCGAATTCCTGCGCTGAGCGTTCGCCGGTCGCAATGCAACTGGTATCGTTCAGGCCTCGTTAAGGTTCAGTGATTACAAGGAGACAAGACATGCCTCTGGCCAGCCACCCGATGACCTCATCGCTGCGCGCTTCCGACACCGGCAAGATCGTCACGGCCCGCGAGGCGGTACGCCTGATCAAGGATGGCGATACGGTCGCGACCGGCGGTTTCGTCGGCATCGGGTTCGCCGAGAACATCGCCGTCGCCCTC
>JBFZCS010000081.1:0-8889 GCA_041307825.1 Azonexaceae bacterium | reverse complement strand
CTAATTCATGAGCCATTACCTTTTCATCCTCGTCGGCGCGGTGTTGGTCAACAACGTCGTGCTGGTGAAGATTCTCGGTCTTTGCCCCTTCATGGGCGTTTCCAAGAAACTGGAGACCGCTTACGGAATGGGCGCCGCCACGACCTTCGTGCTGACCATGGCGACCGGGGCCAGCTACATCATCGACCATTACCTGCTCCTGCCCTTCGGGCTCGAGTATCTGCGCACGCTGTCCTTCATCGTCACCATCGCCGCCATCGTCCAGCTGACCGAAATGGTCATCGCCAAGACCTCGCCGACGCTGCAACAGACGCTGGGCATCTACCTGCCGCTGATCACGACCAATTGCGCGGTGCTCGGCGTACCGCTGCTCAATATTTCCAACAAGCACAATTTCGTCGAATCGCTGCTCTTCGGCGCCGGCAGCGCGGTCGGCTTCTCGCTGGTGCTGATCCTCTTCTCCGGCATCCGTGAGCGCATCGAGGGCGCCGAGGTACCGGTCCCCTTCCGCGGGGTGGCCATCGCGATGGTCACCGCCGGCCTGATGGCGCTCGCCTTCATGGGTTTCGCCGGCCTGGACAAGTACCAGTAATGGAACTCCTGCTCGCCATCGCCATCATGGCCCTCGGCGCGCTCGTGCTGGGCGCCGCGCTCGGCTATGCCTCGATCAAGTTCAAGGTCGAGGGCAATCCGCTGGTCGAGAAGATCGAGGGCATCCTGCCGCAGACGCAATGCGGCCAGTGCGGCTATCCCGGCTGCAAGCCCTACGCCGAAGCGATCGCCAAGGGCGAGGCCGACATCAACCTTTGCCCGCCCGGTGGCATGGAAGGCGTGCAGAAGCTGGCCGACCTGCTTGGCCGCGAGGTCAAGCCGCTCGATGCCGAGGAAAAGCCGAAGCAGGTCGCCATCATCGACGAGCAGACCTGCATCGGCTGTACGCTGTGCATCCAGGCCTGCCCGGTCGACGCCATCGTCGGCGCCGCCAAGCAGATGCACACCATCGTTGCGCCGCTGTGTACCGGCTGCGAACTTTGTCTTCCGCCGTGTCCGGTCGAGTGCATCCGCATGGAGCCGGTCGGCGAGAATATCGACAACTGGAAGTGGAAATACCCGGTCGTCGCGATCAAGGCTGCGCCGCTGCCCGCCAGCGATACCCCCACCGGTGGCGCCGGCGGCATCAAGGAAGCCGCCTGATGTCGATCAGCCTGTTCAAGTTCAAGGGCGGCGTCAAGCCGCCGACGCACAAGAGCGAATCGACCGGCCTGCCGATCGCCCGGGCGCCGCTACCTTCGCGTCTGATCGTACCGCTGCACCAGAGCATCGGCGGCATGCCGCGCCCGGTCGTCCAAGCCGGCGACAAGGTCTTGAAGGGCCAGTTGATCGGTGAGGCCGACGGCTGGATGTCCGCCGCCGTCCATGCCCCGACCTCGGGCACCGTGCGCGCCGTTGCGATGCATGCCCAGCCTCATCCCTCGGGCCTCGATGCGCTGTGCGTCGTGATCGAACCCGATGGCCGGGATGAATGGATCGCCCGTGAACCCTTCGACTACAAATCGCTGAGGCCCGAGGAAGTCCGCGAGCGCCTGCAGCAATCCGGCGTCGTCGGGCTCGGCGGCGCCGTCTTTCCGACGCACGGCAAGCTGACCGCCTCGAAGACGGTACCGATGGACGAACTGGTCATCAACGGCGCCGAATGCGAGCCTTTCATCACCTGCGACGACCTGCTGATGCGCGAACGCGCCGAGGAAGTCGTACGCGGCATCGGCATCTTCCGCGACCTGCTGCAGCCGAAGAAGGTGCTGATCGGCATCGAGGACAACAAGCCGGAAGCCGCCGCCGCCATGCGTGCTGCGGTCGACGCGCTGAACGAGCCGTATCTGGTGGTCCAGGTGCCGACGCTCTATCCGGCCGGCGGCGCCAAGCAGCTGATCCGCGTCCTGACCGGCAAGGAAGTCCCGGCCTCGAAGCGCTCGACCGATCTCGGCGTCCAGTGCTTCAACGTCGCCACCGCCTACACCGCCTGGCGCGCCTTCGCCCACGGCGAGCCGGTCATTTCGCGGCTGGTCACCGTCTCCGGCGACGTGCGCGCACCGCGCAACTACGAAGTGCTGATCGGCACGCCGATGGAGGAATTGCTCAAGCTCGCCCAGCCCCACCCGGACACCGATGGCATCATCATGGGCGGCCCGATGATGGGCTTCCTGGTGCCCGACCCGCAGGCGCCGGTGGTCAAGGCGACCAACTGCCTGATCGCCCATTGCGAGCGGTTGTTCCCGCCCAAGGCGCCGGAAATGCCGTGCATCCGCTGCGGCGCCTGCGCCCAAGCCTGTCCGCACGAACTGCAGCCGTTCGAGTTGTACTGGTTCGCGCGCGCCAAAAATTTCGGCAAGACGCAGGAGTACAACATCTTCGACTGCATCGAATGCGGTTGCTGTTCTTTCGTCTGCCCGTCGCGCATCCCGCTGGTCCAGTATTTCCGTTTCGCCAAGAGCGAAATCTGGACGCGCGAGCGCGAAAAGAACGCCGCCGAGGGCGCCAAGGCGCGCTTCGAGTTCAAGCAGTTGCGCGATGAGCGCGAAAAGGCCGAGAAGGCCGAGAAGCTGGCCAAGGCCGCCGCGGCGCAAGCGGCCAAGAAGGCTGCCGAAGCAGCCGCCGCAGCAACCGCCGAGGGTGGCGCTCGGGAAGCGGCGACGCCCGCAGCGGAAATCGCGGCTGTTGTCCCCCAAGTTGCCGCGGTCGACGCCGAAAAAGCGGCAAAAATGGCCACGATCCAGGCCGCGATCGAGCGCGCCAAGGCACAGCGCGAAGCCGCCCAGCCAAAAAACACCGAAGCCCTGAAAGCCTCGCAGCAGCGGGAAATCGAAGAAATCGAAGCGCGCCGCCAGGCCGCCAACCTGACTGACCCCGGCGAGCCCGCGACGGCAGCCCCGGCCAGCGAGAAAGCCGAATGATGCTTGCCCCCGCCCCCTATTTTCTCAAGGATGTCAGCGTCAGCCAGGTGATGACTCAGGTCTGCATCGCGCTGGTGCCCGGCATCGCCGCCTACGCGTGGCTGGTCGGCCCGGCAGTCCTGGTCCAGCTGGTGATCGCCTCGGCCACCGCCCTGGCCGCCGAATCCCTGATGCTCAGAATGCGCGGCAAGCCGCAGGCGCTGTTCCTCTCCGACGGCTCGGCCGTCGTCACCGCCTGGCTGATCGCCCTCACCTTCCCGCCTCTGGCGCCGTGGTGGCTGGTCGCGCTTGGCACCGCGTTCGCCATCGTCGTCGCCAAGCATCTCTACGGCGGCCTCGGCCAGAACCCTTTCAATCCGGCAATGGTCGCCTTCGCCGTCTGCATCGTTTCGTTCCCGGCGCTGATGTCGCAGTGGCCGAGCGTCGGCCTGCAGATGCCGCTGAGCGAACAGATCAAGATCATCCTCGGTCTGGCGCCGCGCGTCGATGCGCTGTCCGGCGCGACCCCGCTCGATGCGCTGAAAACCGCGCTCAAGCTCGGCGAAGCCAATATCGATGTCGGCCAGTTGCTGGCCAACCAGGACATCTTCGGCAACTTCGCCGGCCGCGGCTGGGAATGGGTGGCGGGCGGCTACCTGCTCGGCGGCCTCTGGCTATGGCAGCGCAAGATCATCACCTGGCACGTCCCGACCGCCTTCATCGGCGCCCTGACCCTGATTTCCGGCGCGCTCTGGCTCCATAACCCGGCGCAGTTCGCCAGCCCGCTATTCCACATGCTCTCCGGTGGCGCCATGCTCGGTGCCTTCTTCATCGCCACCGACCCGGTCTCCGGCTGCACGACGCCGCGCGGCAAGCTGATCTTCGGCGCCGGCGCCGGCCTGCTCGCCTACATCATCCGCGTCTTCGGCGGCTATCCCGATGGCGTCGCCTTCGCCGTGCTGCTGATGAACCTCTGCGCGCCGCTCATCGACCTGCTGTCGCAACCGCGGATTTTCGGCATGAGGGAGAAATCATGACCGTCGCCCCGCAGGAGTTTTCGGCCTCCGGCATGGCCCTGCGCACAGCGGCCATTCTCTTCGTCTTCGTCATCATCTTCACCGGCGTGTTGTCCGCCGCCTATCAGTGGACCAAGCCGGCAATCGAAGCCTCGGCCGCCGAAGAAAAGATGAAGCTGGTCGACGAGGTACTGCCGCGCGGCAACTACGACAACGACCTGCTCAACGACACGCTGACCCTGCCGCCGACCCCGGAACTTGGCCTCGACGAGGCGACGACCCTCTATCGCGCGCGCCAGGGAGGGCAGCCCGTGGCGCTCGTCTTTGAAGCCGTCTCCCCCGATGGCTACTCCGGCAAGGTCAAGCTCCTGATCGCCCTGCGCGCCGACGGCTCGCTGGCCGGCGTGCGCGTGACCCAGCACAAGGAAACGCCGGGGCTGGGCGACTATGTCGACCCGAAGAAGGACAAGAACAAGACGACGCCGTGGATCGGCCAGTTCGCCGGACTGTCGCTGGCCACCGTCACCGACAAGGGCTGGCGGGTCAAGAAGGACAACGGCCGCTTCGATTACTACGCCGGGGCGACGATCACCCCGCGCGCCGTCATCAAGGCGGTGCACAAGGCCGTCAAGTGGGCCGACCCGCAACGTGACAAGCTGTTCGCCAGAACCGGAGGCACCCAATGATCACCCGCGAGGAATTCAGAACCATCGCCAACAATGGCATCTGGAAACAGAACACCTCGATCGTCCAGATTCTCGGCCTCTGCCCGCTGCTGGCGGTGACCACCAATGCGGTCAACGGCATCATGCTGTCGCTGGCCACCATTCTCGTGATGGCCGTCGCCAACGTTGCCGTCGCCGCGCTGCGCAACTTCATCCCGCACGAAATCCGCATCCCGGTATTCATCCTGATCGTCGCCGCGCTGGTCACCGTGGTCGACCTGCTGTTCAACGCCAATTTGCATGAGTTGTATCTGGTGCTCGGCATCTTCATCCCGCTGATCGTCACCAACTGCATCGTCCTTGCCCGTGTCGAAGCCTTCGCCGCCAAGAACCCGCCGCTGCAATCGACCTTCGACGGTATCTTCATGGGCGTCGGCATGTTGTGGACGCTGGCCCTGCTCGGCGCCATGCGCGAACTACTGGGCAGCGGCACGCTGTTCGGCGGCATAGACATGGTCTTCCCGGGTCTGCAACCGATCCAGTTGCTGCCGGAAAACTACCCCGGCTTCCTGCTGGCGATGCTGCCGCCCGGTGCCTTCATCCTGCTCGGCTGCATGATCGCCTGGAAGAACTGGATGGACGCCCGCGCCGCCGAACGCACCCAGCGCAAACCGCCGCACCCGCAGCCGGTGGGAGCCGCTCACTGAGCAGCCAGCGCGCTACATCAACACAGTAGATGTAGTACACATGACATAATGTAGTAACATCTACGTTATGTTATGGCTCATCCTTATCCTGACCCTGCCCACCGAGAATGCGACCGCCCGAATGCGCGCCTGGCGCGCGCTCAAGGCATGCGGCGCGGCGGTATTGCGCGACGGGGTCTATGTCATGCCGGTCAGCGAACGCCACCGGAGCATTCTCGCCGCCATCGCCGAAGACGTATCGGCTTCCGGTGGCACGACGCATCTCCTCGAAGCCAGCGGCGAGGACTACACCGCCCTGTTCGACCGCACGGCGGACTACCGGCAATTGGCGACCGACATTGCCGCCTGCCGGGACGATCTGGACAAGGTCGCCCCGGCAGATCTGAGCCGCCGGGCACGCAAACTGCGCAAACAGCTTGACGCCATCGCCCAAACCGATTTTTTCCCCGGTCAGGCCCAGGCCCAGACGGCAACCTTGCTCGATACCCTCGACGCCGCCATCCGGAGCCGGCTCTCGCCCGATGAACCGACACCGCGCACCGCGGCCATCGCGCAACTCGACGCCGCTCACTTCCAGAGCCGGCTGTGGGCCACGCGCCGGCGCCCGCGAGTAGACCGGCTGGCTTCGGCCTGGCTGATCCGCCGTTTCATCGACGCGAGCGCACGCTTCCTTTGGCTGGAAGCGCCCGCCGATTGTCCGGTCGAGGCACTGGGCTTCGACTTCGACGGCGCCGCGTTCAGCCATGCCGGCGAGCGGGTTACTTTCGAGACCCTGCTGGCCAGTTTCGGCCTCGAAGCCAACCCGACCCTGGCCCGCCTGGCCCGCATCGTTCATTACCTCGACGTCGGCGGCCTGCCCGTCGCCGAGGCGGCCGGTCTCGACCTGCTGCTCGCCGGGATGCGCGCTTCCATTCCCGACGACGACGCCCTGCTCGACGCGGCCTCGGCCGCCTTCGATTATTTCTCCTCCGCTCTCAAGGAAACAGCATGAGCGACATGCAACGTCCCGAACATCCGACTCTGGCCCAGGCGCTCCCCTACTGGCTGAAACTCGGCTTCATCAGCTTCGGCGGCCCGGCCGGGCAGATCGCCATGATGCATCAGGAACTGGTCGAGAAACGGCGCTGGATCTCCGAGCACCGCTTCCTGCATGCACTCAATTTCTGCATGTTGCTGCCGGGGCCGGAGGCGATCCAGCTCGCCATCTACATCGCCTGGCTGATGCACGGCGTCGCCGGCGCGATCATGGCCGGCGTCTTGTTCTTCATGCCGGCATTCGTGCTGCTCTCCTCGCTCGCGGCGGTGTATCTGGCATACGGCGACGTGCCGCTGGTGCAAGGTATTTTCTACGGGATAAAACCGGCCGTCGTGGCAGTGGTATTGTTCGCCGCCTGGCGTATCGGTTCGCGCGCGATCAAGAACGAAATCCTGTTCGCTATTGCCGCGCTGGCCTTCATCGGCATCTTCTTCTTCAGGATCGATTTCCCCTGGATCGTTCTCGCGGCAGCGGTCATCGGCGCCATCGGCGGCAAGCTTTATCCCGCCAAGTTCAAGAGCGGGGGCGGCCACGGCGCATCGAACAAGCAATACGGCCCGGCGCTGATCGACGATGACACCCCGCCACCAGCCCACGCCACGTTCTCCTGGGGCAAACTGGTCGCCAAGGTCACGGTCTTCACGGTCATCTGGATGGTTGCCATGCTCGCCATCAGCGGTCAGCAGACGCTTGTCGACATGGGCGAATTCTTCACCAAGGCTGCCTTTCTGACCATCGGCGGCGCCTATGCCGTGCTGCCCTACGTCTATCAGGGTGCGGTGGAGCATTACAACTGGCTGACCTGCGCCCAGATGATGGATGGTCTGGCCTTGGGCGAGACGACGCCGGGACCGCTGATCATGGTGGTGACCTGGGTCGGCTACATGGGCGGCGTCGCCAAGCAGGTTTTCCCCGATCCGGTCGCGGCCGGTCTGGCCGGCGCTGCCGTGGCAACCTTTTTCACCTTCCTGCCTTCGTTCCTGTTCATTCTGGCTGGCGGCCCCGTCATCGAATCTACGCGGGGCGAGCTGAAATTTACCGCGCCGCTCACCGCCATCACCGCCGCCGTCGTCGGCGTGATCGTCAATCTGGGCGTGTTCTTCGCCTGGCACACCTTTTGGCCGCAGGCTACCGAGGCCGCGCCCTTCGCCGGGCCATTCGCATGGCTGCAGGTCGTGGTCGCCACCGCTGCTTTCATCGCCCTGTGGAAGTACAAGGCGGATATCATCAAGGTCATCGGCGCTTGCGCCCTGGTCGGTCTGGCTTACACGCTGTTTTCTTGAGGTATCGGCAAGCATTCAAATGATTCTCCCCACCGGCGTCGCGCCGGAAGCCCGGTTGCTATTGCTTGGCCGGGCGTTGCGCGCCTTCTGCGACGGCTACGTCGCCGTGTTGCTGCCCGCATACCTGCTGGCGCTTGGCTTCGGCATCTGGGAAGTGGGCATCCTGAGCACCGCGACCCTGCTCGGCTCGGCGCTGGCGACCCTTGCCGTGGGCGCCTGGGGTCATCGTTTCCATCACCGCGCCCTGTTGCTCGGCGCCGCCCTCCTGATGGCCGCGACCGGATTGGCCTTCGCCGGCCTGTCATCATTCTGGCCGCTGTTGCTGGTCGCCTTCGCCGGCACGATGAACCCGAGTTCCGGTGACGTCAGCGTTTTCCTGCCGCTCGAACACGCCCGCCTCGCGGAAGCCGCATCAGGCGAAACCCGCACCACCCTGTTCGCCCGCTACAGTCTCACCGGCGCCTTGTTTGCCGCGGTCGGCGCGCTGGCCGCCGCCATTCCGGACGCCCTTGTCCCGTTCGGCATCGAGCGGCTCGCCAGCCTGCGCGCCATGTTCGTCATCTACGGTATGGCGGGACTGCTCGTCTGGCAAATTTACCGCCGACTGCCTGAACCGGCGCTGCACGAAAGACCAGCGCCTCCGGTGCCGCTCGGCGTTTCGCGCCCTACCGTAGTAAAGCTGGCGGCGCTGTTCTCCGTTGATGCCTTTGCCGGCGGCCTGGTGGTGAATTCACTGCTCGCCCTGTGGTTGTTCGAACGCTTCGACCTGACGCTGGCGGCGGCCGGCCAATTCTTTTTCTGGTCCGGGCTGTTCTCGGCCTTTTCGCAACTGGCCGCGCCCTGGGTGGCAAAGCGCATCGGATTGCTGAATACGATGGTCTTCACCCACATCCCGGCCAACATCTTTCTGGTCCTGGCGGCGCTGGCGCCTACTCTGGAGCTGGCCTTGGGATTATTGCTGCTCCGGTCGCTGTTATCGCAAATGGATGTCCCGACGCGCTCGGCTTTTGTCATGGCAGTGGTCACGCCACTGGAACGCGCAGCGGCGGCCAGCTTCACGGCCGTGCCGCGCAGTCTGGCGGCGGCGGTCGGCCCCTCGCTGGGCGGCGCATTGTTCGCCGCCGGCTGGCTGGCCGCGCCCCTGGTCGCCAGCGGAATGTTGAAAATCGCTTACGATCTGGCAATCTGGCGAGCCTTCCGCCAGGTTTCGCTACCGGGACACTGAGACGTGCATATCGAACAACTCCGCCAG
>JBFZCS010000080.1:0-3838 GCA_041307825.1 Azonexaceae bacterium | reverse complement strand
AAGGTCGGCGACGACCTCCTCGGTATTGAGGTCGTAGAACACCGTGCCGACCGGCATGCGCAGGACGATATCGTCGCCACCGGCGCCATACTGGTCGGCGCCGCCGCCGTTTTCACCGCGCTTGCCGATGAATTTGCGGGTGTAGCGATAGTCCACCAACGTATTGATGTTGCGGTCGGCGACGGCATAGATGCTGCCGCCGCGGCCACCATCGCCGCCATTGGGGCCACCCATGGGAATGTACTTCTCGCGGCGGAACGTCGCCGCACCGTTGCCGCCATCGCCGGCTTTTACGTATATCTTGGCTTCGTCGATAAACTTCATGTTCCGCCTCTACATCCACACGGGCTATGGCCCAAGGCCACGCCGCCGCCACCGGAAAATCCTGCGGCATAAACTAAAAAGCCCTATCCGGCGGATAGGGCTTTCGGTTTCCGCCAAGCCGAATTATTCGGCGGCCGGAACGATGGTCACCGTGCGGCGCTTCTTTTCGCCCTTGACGGCGAACTGAACGGTGCCATCCTTGAGCGCGAACAGGGTGTGATCCTTGCCGCAGCCGACGTTATCGCCCGGGTGGAACTCGGTGCCGCGCTGGCGAACGATGATGTTGCCGGCGAGAACGAACTGACCGCCGTAGCGCTTGACGCCAAGACGCTTGGCCTGTGAGTCGCGGCCGTTACGTGAACTGCCGCCTGCTTTCTTGTGTGCCATTTGTTAGCTCCTTGTTGAACTCAGGCAGCGATCGTGTCGATGCGCAGTTCGGTGTAGTTCTGACGATGGCCCTGATGCTTCTGGTAGTGCTTGCGACGGCGCATCTTGAAGATCTTGACCTTGTCGTGGCGACCGTGGGAAACCACGGTGCACTTGACGGTGGCGCCAGCAACAAGGGGGGCGCCGACCTTCACCGACTCGCCTTCGCCTACCATCAGGACCTGGTCAAGAGTGATTTCTGCGCCAACTTCTGCCGGTATCTGTTCTACTTTGAGTTTTTGGCCGGCGCAAACGCGATACTGCTTGCCACCGGTTTTTATGACCGCATACATGGGTTGGACTCCGAAAAATAATACCAAGAGGTGCTACAAAGAACCGCGCATTATACGCAAAATGATAGCGAAGTCAAAGCCTTGTCATTCGGTTGTGATAGAATTTTCGCCTTTCAAGAGGAGCACTTCATGGCTGAAATCACCACGGCCTCCGGCCTGATCTACGAAGACACCGTCGTCGGCGCAGGCGCCGAGGCCAAGGCCGGAGACCACGTCGTCGTCCATTACACCGGCTGGCTGACCAACGGCAGCAAGTTCGATTCGAGCAAGGACCGCAACGATCCCTTCGACTTTCCGCTCGGCCAGCGCCATGTTATTTCCGGCTGGGACGAAGGCGTCCAGGGCATGAAGATCGGCGGCACGCGCAAGCTGACCATTCCGCCGCAACTCGGCTATGGCGCGCGCGGCGCCGGCGGCGTCATTCCGCCCAATGCAACGCTGGTTTTCGAGGTTGAACTGCTCGCCATCCAATGACCGATTCCGGCAAGGAAATCAAGTCAAAACGGCCGCCGAGTCCGGTGGCCGGCGACGACCCGTGGGCGAAATGGCGCAAGCCGGAAACCGCCCCCACGCCTGCTCCCGCCTCTCCCGCAGCAGCGCAAGAAGTCGCAACGCCAGTCGCCCCCAAGGTGCGCGAGCGCCCGACCGGAACCTTGAGTCCGGTCAAGCCTGCCACGCCGGCCCGGGTGACCGCGAAAAGGCCGTACAACAAGCCGTCGACCGCGGCATCGCCCCCGCGCGTTCATGAACAGTCGCGGGGCGGCAAGGCGGGCGATAAGCGCCCGCCTCGCGTCGAGCGCCCATCCGCGCCGCCGCAAGTTGCGCGTGATCCGGCCAGCGCACCGGAGGGCATACGCCTCTCCAAGGTGATGTCCGAGCGCGGCATGTGCTCGCGGCGCGAGGCGGACCTGTGGATCGAGCGCGGCTGGGTTCTGGTCGATGGCGAACGGATTTCCGAACTCGGATCGCGTATCCGGCCGGATGCGGAAATCATAATCGCGAAGGAAGCCGAGAAAGACCAGGCCAAGCAGGTGACGATCCTGCTCAACAAGCCGGTCGGCTATGTTTCCGGCCAACCTGAAGCCGACTGCAAGCCGGCGGTGACGCTGATTTCCGCCGAAACCTGGGTCAGGCAGTCGGGCGACCCGGAATTCAAGCCCTGGATGTTGCGCGGACTGGCGCCGGCGGGGCGGCTCGACATCGATTCCACCGGCCTGCTGGTTTTTACTCAGGATGGCAGAATTGCCAAGAAGCTGATCGGTGAGGATAGCCTGGCCGAAAAGGAATATCTGGTGCGGGTCAGCGGCGAGATGATTCCGAATGGCCTGAAGCTGCTCCAGAACGGTCTGGAACTTGACGGCAAGCCGCTCAAGCCGGCCTGGGTCAAGCAGTTGAACGAGGACCAGCTGCACTTCATCCTGAAGGAAGGCAAGAAGCGCCAGATTCGCCGCATGTGCGAACTGGTGGGACTGCACGTTACCGGCCTCAAGCGGGTGCGGGTCGGCAAGGTCAGGCTGGGCGACCTGCCGCTCGGTCAGTGGCGCTTCCTGCGCGCCGACGAATCCTTCTGACCATGAAAAACGCCGGCAGCGCGCCGGCGTTTTATTGCAGCCTCCGGAAATTCAGGCGGTTCCGGTGACAGCCGGTGCGCGTGCCGGCGGCATCATCTGGCATTCGCCCTCGATCACGACCTTGCCGGCAACCGTGCACACGGTATCCAGCGTGACGCGGTTCCGAGCGACATTGACCTCCTTGACGGTAACGGTGGCGCGGACGGTATCGCCCGGACGAACCGGCGCCTTGAACTTCAGGGTTTGCGACAGGTAGATGGTGCCGGGACCGGGCAGGTGATTGGCCAGCACCGCCGAGATGAAACCCGCCGACAGCATGCCGTGGGCGATGCGCCCGCCGAACATCGTGCCCTTGGCGTACTCCTCGTCGAGGTGAGCTGGATTGACGTCGGTCGAGATGCCGGCGAAAAGGATGATGTCAGCCTCGGTCACGGTCTTGGCGATGCTGGCGGTCATGCCGGGATGCAGTTGGTCGATGTGATGCGTCATGCATGTTCTCCGTGAGGCGTTCGTGGTGGGCGAAACTTTAGCACGTCATTCCGTGCGCAAGGCCTCGACCGGGTCGAGGCGGGCGGCGCGGCGCGCCGGCAGCACGCCGGCGGCGAGGCCGATGACGATAGCAACCGCTTCGGCGAGCAGCACGAAACTGAGCGGCGTATGCACCGGCAGGGCCGGCAGGGCGAGGTGAATCGCCTGGGCCAGCCCGAAGCCCAGGAGCAACCCGAGGATGCCGCCAAGCGCCGAGAGCGCGACGGCCTCGCCGAGAAAGAGCAGCAGGATGGTGCGCCGGGGCGCGCCGAGGGCGACCAGCAGGCCGATCTCGCCGGTCCGCTCGGCGACGGCGATGGTCATGATGGTGACGATCCCGACGCCGCCGACGAGCAGCGAGATGCCGCCGAGGGCGCCGACCGCCATGGTCAGCACGTTGAGGATATTGGACAGCGTCTTCAACATCTCTTCCTGGGTGATGATGGTGAAATCCTCATGGCCGTGGCGATCGATCAGGCGCTTCTTGATGGCGCTGGCGACCACGGCCGAAGGCACGCCCTCCTCGGCGGCGACGTTGATTTCATCGACGCCCTCGCGGTTGAACAGTTCCTGTGCGCGTGCAGTCGGAATGAAGGCGGTGTCGTCGAGGTCGATGCCGAGAAACTGGCCCTTCGGCGCCATGACGCCGATCACCCGGAAATGCAGGCCGCCGATGCGCAGGCGCTGGCCGAGCGG
>JBFZCS010000079.1:0-3815 GCA_041307825.1 Azonexaceae bacterium | reverse complement strand
GCAGCGGGAGCGATGGCTGGCAGTACGTCGCTACGCTTTTCCAGGCGCGGCGGACGACTGCCCACAGTTGCCGGTGCGGCTTCGGCAACCGGCACCATGGCTTGTTCGATCTCGGTCTTTTTCGCCAAGCGTGGCGGGCGACCCGCGACGGGGGGCGGGGCGGCGGGTGTTTCAGGCGCTCCCGTGGCGGGTTCGCTACGCTTTTCCAGGCGCGGTGGACGGCCGCCCACAGTTGCCGGTGCGGCTTCGGCAACCGGCACCATGGCTTGTTCCATGTCGGTCTTTTTCGCCAAGCGTGGCGGGCGACCCGCAGCGGGAGGCGGCGCGGCCGGTGTTTCGGGCACTCCCATGGCGGGTTCGCCCTGTTTGGCCAGGCGCGGTGGCCGCCCGACCGGGGCACTGCTCGCCGCATCGCCGCCGGAGGCGGGGGCACCGCCTTGCGGATTCTCTGGCGGATTGTTGTTGTCTGGAGGTGGCAAATCCTGTGGGCATTCACCTCCGCCATCCTTGCAGGGGAAAGACTTGTGCGCCGAGAAACAGCCGAGCGGAATGACAACCAGGGTCAGGAAGGTTGCGACGATGGAGCCAAACAGCAAGGAAACGGCCATTCCCTGGAAAATGGGGTCAGTCAGCAGCACCGTGGAGCCGATCACGAGGGCCATTGCCGTGATAACGATGGGGCGCATGCGGACCTCTGCCGCCAATACCACCGCATCCCGTACCGACATGCCTTCTTCCACCTTGACCTTGGCAAAGTCGACAAGAAGAATCGAGTTGCGGACGATAATGCCGGCGAGTGCGATGAAGCCGATCATCGAGGTCGCGGTGAAATCCGCGCCAAGCATCCAGTGTCCGGGGATGATGCCGATCAGGGTCAGCGGAATCGGCGCCATGACGACCAAGGGCAGCATGAAATTGCGGAACTCGGCCACGACCAGCATGTAAATCAGCACCAGGGCGACACCGAACGCCAGCCCCATGTCGCGGAACGTGACATAGGTGACTTCCCACTCGCCGTCCCATTTGAATCCGAAGGCATCGGGATCCTTGGGCTTGCCGAAATAGGTGCCGCTGACCTTCGAGCCATCCGGTGCGCGATAGGAAGCAAGTTTCGAGTCGACATTGATCATGCCGTAAAGCGGTGCTCCAAGTGGCCCGATCACGTCGGCAGTGACATATTCGACCGCTTTCAGATCTTTGTGGAAAATCGTCGGGCTGACCTGGCGCTGTGAAAAACGCCCCAGTTCGCCAAGCGGTATGGTCATTCCCCCCGCGGTGCGTACCGGCAGGGCAAGCAGGTTGCCCGGGTTTGCACGTATGGCCAGGGGCAGTTGCAGGACTATCGTGGTTTGCTCGAGTTCGTGCACCAGCTTGATTGGCCCGACTTCGAAGCCACCCATGGCCATGGTGACCTCGCGATTGATATCCTCGACACTGACGCCGTGCATTGCGGCATGCATGCGATCGACTTCGAAGGCGATCTCCGGATAGGGACGAATCATGAAGGTGTTGATGTCCTCCAGATCAGGCGTGTCCTGCATGATGCGCATGATATCGGCGGCAAACTTGCGACGCGACTCCGCAGAAGGGCCATAAACTTCCGCCACCATCGACGCCAGGACGGGTGGTCCCGGCGGGGCTTCGGCCACCGTAAGGCGGGCGCCC
This sequence comes from Azonexaceae bacterium, assembly GCA_041307825.1. Lineage (GTDB taxonomy): Bacteria > Pseudomonadota > Gammaproteobacteria > Burkholderiales > Rhodocyclaceae > Azonexus. The sequence goes on along the minus strand of JBFZCS010000079.1, from coordinate 2,150 downwards.
GAGGCTCGCGCAACTGGCGTGAGCATCTCGCGTACCTGCACGGCAATTTCATGACTGCTGCGCTCGCGTTCGTGCTTGGGCAGCAACTGAACGGCAATATCCGCCTGCCAGGGTTGCGAGCGCAGGAAGTAATGGCGCACGAGTCCGTTGAAGTTGAATGGCGAGGCCGTCCCGACGTAGGTTTGATAGGAAACGATCTCCGGAATCGAATTCAGGCTTGCCGAGAAACGCTGCGCCAGGTTCGAAGTGACGAACAGGTCGGTCCCTTCCGGCATGTCGATGACGATGTTGAGTTCCGACTTGTTGTCCATCGGCAACATCTTGAAGGCGACAGCCTTGAAGTAGAAAAGCGACACTGCCGCCAGCATGAGGAAGATGATTGTGAGCAGGGTCAACATGCCGAGCAGGCGGTTGTCCATGATCGGCCCGATCAAGCTTCCGTAAACTTTGCCGATCTTCTGGCTTTGCTCATGTTCGCGTTTGGCGGCCACATCCAGTTGCGCCATGCTCGGCTTGATGCGCATCGACAGCCAGGGCACGAAAATGAACGCCGCGAACAGGGAGAACACCATAGCCGCCGATGCCAGCACCGGAATCGGCATCATGAACGGCCCCATCATGTCGCTGACAAAAGCCATCGGCAGAAGCGCGGCCACTACGGTAAACGTTGCGAGCACCGTCGGATTGCCGACTTCATCGACCGCCTTGATAGTCAGCTCGACATCGGTCTGTTTTTTCTCCAGCCAGCGCCGATAGATGTTTTCGACGACCACAATGGCGTCGTCCACCAGGATGCCGATGGCGAACACCAGCGCAAACATGCTGACCCGGTTGATGGTGAATCCGAGCAGATAAGCGAAAAACAATGTCATCAACAGCACCACCGGAATGGTGATGGCGACGATGATCGCCGTTTGCTTGCCCATGCTGAGCATCATCAGCAGTGTCACGATCACCGTGACGATGAACAGCTTGAAGATCAGTCCTGACACTTTCTCATCGGCGGTCGCGCCATAGTCGCGGGTGACATTGACCTGAATGCTGTCCGGAATCAGTGTTCCCGTGAGCGATTCCACTTCGTCGAGGACACTGCGCGCAACCTCGACACCGTTGGTGCCGCGCTTCTTGGCAATGGATATGGTCACCGCGGGATGACTGGAGAACCTTCCGTCATCGAGGCGCTGGCTGTGGGTGACGATGGTTTTCGTCTCGCTTTCGCCCTGGCTGATAATGGCCAGGTCACGCAACATGACCGGACGATTTTCTTGGACGGTGATAAGGAGGTTGCCCACCTGACGGGCATCGTGCAGGAATTCGCCGGAGTAGACCGTGAACGACCGGTTGCCTTCGATCAGGTCGCCTGCCTGCGTGCGCTGATTGGCCGCACCGATTGCGCGCGCTATCTGGGATAAGGTAATTCCACCTGCAAAAGCCGTTAATCGACCGGGGTCGACCTCGACCCGTACCTGCTCTGGGCTGCCGCCGGTGATGAAACTTTGCCCGGTGTTCGGCAGGGACTTGAGTTTTTGCTGCACATCCAGAGCCATCTTGCGCAGGGTGACGATGTCGTCAACCTTCGAGGAAAGCGTGAGCGTAACGACCGGCACGTCGTCGATGCCCTTTGGTTTTACCAAGGGCTGGGTAACGCCCTTGGGAATCACATCCATGTGTGAATACAGTTTGTCGTAGAGCTTGACGAGAGACGGCTCCATCTGCTGCCCGACGTCGAAGCGCACCGTCACCATGGAGCGGCCATCCTGCGACATCGAATACACGTGCTTGACACCGCTGATCTCGCTCATAAGGCGTTCGAGCGGTTCGGATACCAAATTCTTGACCTGCTCGGCGGAAGCGCCAGGATAGCCGACGAAAATATCGACCATCGGAACGGAAATCTGGGGATCTTCCTCGCGCGGGGTGATCATCATCCCCATCAGACCGATGAGGAAGCTCGCAATCAGCAACAAGGGGGTCAGCGGAGAGTCGATGAACTTGCGTGCCAAGCCACCGGCGAATCCGTCCGTCTGCGGCGTCGCGGATGTCTGTCCATGCCCCGCTACCATTTCTTGTTTGTTGTCCTCGACCATCCTGTCTTCTTTCATGTCAACTCAGTCAGGCCGTTACTGTGCGCGTTCGCCAAAAGCCGTGTC
>JBFZCS010000078.1:0-3273 GCA_041307825.1 Azonexaceae bacterium | reverse complement strand
CGCCGGTAGCGTGAATCGAGCGGGCGATCAGGTCGGCCCACATGTCGATGTCGGCCTGGGTATAGCCGACGACGGTCGGCTTGCCGGTCGTGCCGCTCGAGGCATGGATGCGCACCACCTTCTCGCGCGGCACGGCGAACATGCCGTAAGGGTAGTTGTCGCGCAGGTCCTGTTTGGTCGTGAACGGAAACCGGGGCAGGTCGGCCAGCGAACTGAAGTCGTCCGGATGGACGCCGGCCGCGTCGAATTTCGCCTTGTAATGGGGCACGTTGTTGTAGACATGGTGCAGCGTCCACGCAAGGCGCTCGGTCTGCAGGGCGACGATCTCGTCGCGGCTGGCGGTTTCGATGGCGTGCAGGCCCTTGTTCATTGTTGATTCCCTCCTGAACCGCGGATTTTCTCGCGGTCGCGCGGAGCGTCGCTTGAGCCAGATCAATTTGCCCCGCTTTTGCCGGTCGACCGCAACTGCGGGCGGCGGGGGCAACGGCTACAGAAGCCGCGGGGTGCGACCGGCGCCGGACCATGCCGGTAGCCGTATCAGCATCTCATAATTATGAATTTTAGACACAAGATTACGACTTGCGTGTGCTAAAATTTTTCGCCTCAACAGTGCGGACGCGTCGGGGACAAAGGCGCGCCGTTTATCGTCGCAACTCAACTCAACGCAAGGAAAGCGCATGAAAATTCACGAATATCAGGGCAAGCAAATCCTGAAAAAATTCGGCGTTACAGTTCCGCGCGGGATCCACTGCACCACCGTCGACGACGCGGTCAAGGCAGCGGAAACCCTGGGCGGCAATGTCTGGGTAGTCAAGGCCCAGATTCACGCGGGTGGCCGCGGCAAAGGCGGCGGCGTCAAGGTGGCGAAATCGCTCGAGCAAGTGCGCGAGTACGCCGGCCAGATCCTCGGCATGCAACTGGTTACGCACCAGACCGGCCCGGCCGGCCAGAAGGTCCGCAACCTGCTGGTCGAGGAAGGCGCCGACATCCGGCACGAGTATTACGTGGCTGCGCTGACCGATCGCGCGACCCAGAGCGTGGCGATGATGGCCTCCTCGGAAGGCGGCATGGACATCGAGGAAGTTGCCCACAAGACCCCGGAAAAGATCATCAAGGTCTTCATCAATCCGCTGGTCGGCATGACCGACGAGCAGGCGAAGACGCTGGTCGACGGCATCGGCATTCCCGAAGCTTCGAAGGCCCAGGCCATCGACACCCTGAAAAAGCTGTACACCTGCTACATGGAAACCGACGCCTCGCTGGCCGAGATCAACCCGCTGATCCTCGAAGGCAACGGCGGCATCAAGGCGCTCGACGCCAAGTTCAACTTCGATTCCAACGCCCTTTACCGTCAGGAAGAGATCGTCGCCATGCGCGATCTGGATGAAGAAGATGCCGACGAAGTCGAGGCCTCGCAGTTCGATCTGGCCTACATCTCGCTCGACGGCAACATCGGCTGCCTGGTGAACGGTGCTGGCCTGGCGATGGCGACGATGGACACGATCAAGTTGTTCGGTGCCGAGCCGGCCAACTTCCTCGACGTCGGTGGCGGCGCGACGACCGAGAAGGTCACCGAAGCCTTCAAGATCATGCTCAAGAACCCCAAGGTCAAGGGCATCCTGGTCAACATCTTCGGCGGCATCATGAAGTGCGACACCATCGCCGAAGGCGTTGTCGCTGCAGCCAAGGTGACCCACCTCAGCGTGCCGCTGGTCGTGCGCATGAAGGGCACCAACGAAGACATGGGCAAGCAGATCCTCAAGGATTCCGGTCTGCCGATCATCTCTGCCGATTCCATGGCCGAAGCTGCCACCAAGATCGTCGCTGCGGTCAAGTAAGGAGCTATTGAATGTCCATTTTCATCAATAAAGACACCAAGGTCATCACTCAGGGCATCACCGGCAAGACCGGTCAGTTCCACACGGAAAAGTGCCAGGAATACGCCAACGGCAAGAACTGCTTCGTCGCCGGCGTCAATCCGAAGAAGGCTGGCGAAAGCATCTTCAACATTCCCATCTTCGGTTCGGTCAAGGAAGCCGCCGCGCAGACCGGCGCCACCGTTTCCGTCATCTACGTGCCGCCCCCGGGCGCCGCTGCCGCGATCTGGGAAGCCGTCGAGGCCGACCTCGACCTGGCCATCTGCATCACCGAGGGCATCCCCGTCCGCGACATGCTGATGGTGCGCAACAAGATGAAGGAAAAGGAAGCCAGGGGTGGCAAGAAGACCCTGCTGCTCGGCCCGAACTGCCCCGGCCTGATCACCCCGGAAGAAATCAAGATCGGCATCATGCCCGGCCACATCCACAAGAAGGGTCGCATCGGCGTCGTTTCCCGCTCCGGCACCCTGACCTACGAAGCCGTCGGCCAGTTGACCGAAATCGGCCTCGGACAGTCGTCGGCGGTCGGCATCGGCGGCGATCCGATCAACGGTCTGAAGCACATCGACGTCATGAAAGCCTTCAACGACGATCCGGATACCGACGCCGTGATCATGATCGGCGAAATCGGTGGTCCGGACGAAGCCGAAGCAGCGATGTGGTGCAAGGCCAACATGAAGAAGCCGATCGTCGGCTTCATCGCCGGCGTCACCGCGCCGGCCGGCAAGCGCATGGGCCACGCCGGCGCGCTGATCTCGGGCGGCGCCGACACCGCTGATGCCAAGCTCGCCATCATGGAAGAGTGTGGCTTCACGGTAACGCGCAACCCGTCCGAAATGGCCAGGCTGCTCAAGGCATTGCTGTAAAATCCGGGTATTGCCCAATCTGGAAAGGCGGGCGTCAGGCCCGCCTTTTTCATTATGGAACTCGATTTAACTTCCACCGCCTTCTGGATCGCCGTCGGCCAGATCATCCTCATTGACATCGTGCTGTCCGGCGACAACGCGGTGGTCATCGCGCTCGCCTGCCGCAACCTGTCGCCCGAACAGCGCAGGACCGGCATCTTCTGGGGCGTCGCCGGCGCGGTCAGCCTGCGCGTCGTGCTCACCGTGTTCGCGGCGCTGGTCATGAACCTGCCGTGGCTCAAGTTGGTCGGCGGTCTCCTGCTGGTCTGGATCGCCGTCAAGCTGATGCTGCCGGAGGACGAGGAAGGCCACGACATCAAGCCGTCGGCCCACCTGTGGGGGGCGGTCAAGACGATCGTCATCGCCGACTTCGTGATGAGCCTCGACAACGTGATCGCCGTCGCCGGTGCCGCGCAAGGCAGTCTGGCGTTGCTGCTGTTCGGGCTGGCGGTCAGCATTCCGTTGATCGTCTGGTCGAGCCAGCTGATCCT
>JBFZCS010000077.1:0-6245 GCA_041307825.1 Azonexaceae bacterium | reverse complement strand
ATCGGGGATGCCATTGCCGAGCAGGTCGATCTTGACAAATTGCTGACCCTGTCACAAAAGGAGCAAGCACCCGTTCCGGCCAAGGCTTGCGCCTTTCCACCAAGCGTTGGCGGCAAGAGGGTACGCATCGGCATCGCGCGTGATCGGGCCTTCGGGTTCTACTACGCTGACGACCTGGATGCGTTGGAGGCAGCCGGTGCGACACTCGTGCCATTCGACACGCTCAACGATCCACACCTTCCGGAGGTTGATGCCCTTTATATCGGCGGCGGTTTCCCGGAGGCTTGTGCCATTGAACTGGAAGCCAACACTACGTTGCGCAGCGAGATCAGGCAGGTGATCGACAAGGGAATGCCGGTCTATGCCGAGTGCGGTGGCATGATGTATCTTTCGCGCAGCATTGCCTTCAAGGGGCGCAACTACGAAATGGTCGGCGCGATTCCCGGTGACGTAAAGATGCATGCCAAACCAGTGGGTCGCGGTTACGTTCATCTGAGGGAAGATCCCGAGCATCCGTGGCCACGCCAGGATTCACCGGCAACGCAGATCCGGGCGCACGAGTTTCATTACTCCAGCCTTGAAAATCTTCCCCCAGACCTGCATTTTGCTTACCACGTCGAGCGTGGTCACGGCATAACCGGTCAGCGCGATGGCCTGATCCTGAATAACCTGCTGGCCTCGTACACGCACCTGCGGACCATTGGCAGTTGTAACTGGGCGTCCCGCTTCGTTGCATTCATCCGGCGGCAGATAGAATAAATACAGCAACCAAATCCGCAACATTTACTCGAAGCACACTCATTCAATCAGAGAACAATATGACTCACGATCTATATTTATCCGCCATTGCGGCTTTCGACCAGGCCAACGGGGAAGATTCGAACAAGGACACGCACGATGGCAAGGAATACCCGAAGGAATTGCTGTACGCAATCCGCATGGGTGATATGCAGGAACGCTACGTACCAGAAGCATCAGAAGCAGTGAAACTCGCGGTACGCGCCCAGCATATCCAGCGCTGGAAGATTCAGCGCAATGAATTCCCGATGGATCGCCAAGGCTACCTGCAATGGCGCACCAAACTCTATAAGTTTCACGCCGAGACCGCCGCCGGCCTCATGCGGGGGGTGGGCTACGACAGTGAAATGACCGAGCGCGTCATGAACATCGTCAGCAAGAAAGGGCTCAAGGTCAATGCTGAAACGCAATTGATGGAAGACGTCGCCGACCTCGTATTCATCGAACACTACATGGCCGAGTTTGCTTCCAAGCACCCTGAATACAGCGAAGAAAAATGGATACAGATCATCAGGAAGACCTGGCAGAAGATGTCGCCGCGCGCCCATGAGTTTGCGCTATCCGGCAAGATCAAGCTGCCGGAAGCGCTGGTGCCGTTGATCCTCAAGGCGGTTCAAGTCTGATGGACTACCTACCGGCATTTCACAATGTCAGGGGCAAGCTGTGCCTGGTGGTAGGCGGCGGCGAGATTGCCACGCGCAAGGCTGGCGTGTTGCTCGAGGCTGGTGCGACGGTGCGCGTCGTGGCGCCCGAGATCGAACCTGACTTGGCAAGTCAGCCCGGTGTCGAGCCCATCGTCGCGCGTTTCGAGCCGCAGCATCTGGAGGGGGCGGTGATGGTCATCGCCGCCACCAACGACCGCGAGGTGAATCGTCAGGTTTCCGAGCTGGCCCAGTCGCACAAATTGCCGGTTAACGTGGTGGACGACCCGGAACTGTGCAGTTTCATCATGCCCGCCATCCTGGATCGTTCGCCGCTGATGGTAGCGTTCTCTAGCGGTGGCGGCTCTCCGGTGCTGACGCGCATGATGCGCGGCAAGCTGGAGACGGTTATCCCGCAGAACTACAGCCGCCTGGCCGCGTTCGCGGTACGTTTCCGCGAACTGGTCAAGGAGGTTGTCAGCAACCCGCCCAAGCGCCGCATCTTTTGGGAGAACGCCCTCGATGGCGTGGTCGCCGAGCGTGTCTTGGCCGGTGACGAGGAAGGTGCCGAAGCCCTGCTCAAGCAGATGCTGGCGAGCGAGGACAATGTCCTTGGCGGAGAGGTCTACCTGGTCGGCGCCGGCCCGGGCGACCCCGACCTGCTGACCTTCCGCGCCCTGCGCCTGATGCAGAAGGCCGATGTCGTGGTCTACGACAATCTGGTATCGAAAACCATCGTCGACATGACGCGGCGTGATGCGCAGCGCATCTTCGTCGGCAAGAAGCGCGCCGACCACACCATGCGCCAGGAGGAAATCAACGAACTGCTCGTCCGCCTGGCCAAGGAAGGCAAGCGCGTGGTCCGCCTCAAGGGCGGCGACCCCTTTATTTTCGGGCGCGGCGGCGAGGAGATCGAGACCCTGGCGAGCGAAGGCATTCCCTTCCAGGTCGTTCCCGGGATCACTGCCGCGTCGGGCGTCGCCTCATACGCCGGCATCCCGCTGACACATCGCGATCACGCCCAGTCCTGCCTGTTCGTCACCGGCCATCTCAAGGATGGCACAATGAACCTCGACTGGGAGGCGCTGGCCCGCCCCCGCCAGACGGTGGTCGTCTACATGGGCCTGCACGGCCTCGACATCCTGTGCGCCGAACTTGTCAAACATGGCATGCCGGACACCACCCCGATCGCCATCGTGCAACAAGGCACCACACTGAACCAGCGCGTCATTATCGGTACGCTGGCGACATTGCCCGGCATTGCCGAAAGGGAGAAACCACAGGCGCCGACACTCATAATCGTCGGTGGCGTAGTGACATTGCACGATAAACTGACGTGGTTCCATCCGCAAAAATCCTGAATCCATACCCGTAGTTCAACGTAACGCAAGGAGACACAAAAAAATGAAATTCATCAACACACTTCTGTCGGCATTGCCATTGTTGATCGCACTCAACGTGCAGGCTGCTGCAGACGACATACTCAAACCCTTCGTGCTCGGCTCGAAGGGTGCCGGCACCGTTGCAGAAAAAACCGAGCAAGCCAAATCCGCGCTGACCGGCGCCGGATTCAGCGTAGTCGGAAATTATTCGCCTTATGCGGATGCGCAAATTCTGATCGTTACCAGCGACGAACTGAAAAAGAACGCCGCGGCTTCCGAGCATGGCGGATTCGGTGCCATACAACGGGTATCGATCACCAAGGTGAACAACGACGTGCAGGTGAGCTACACCAATCCGGTTTACATGGCGAATGCATACCGCATGAAAGGCGACCTCAGCGGCACCGCCACGGCTCTGGCAGGCGCATTGGGCAAGGTGGAAGAGTTCGGTGCGAAAGGCATGACGGCGGCCAAGGCCCGGAAATACAACTACATGATCGGCATGGAGCACTTCAACGAACCCAGCCTGCTCGCCGAATATGGCAGTTATGAAGAGGCGGTCAAAGCAGTCGATGCAAAGCTGACAAGCAACAAGAACGGCGTAACCAAAGTATATCGCGTGGACGTTCCAGGCAAGAAGGAGAGCGTGTTCGGCGTGGCGATGAAGGGCAGCGGGGACAGCAAAGCCATGGATGACCGCTTCGTCATGTCCGAGATCGATTTCCGCGATCTCAAATCAACCGCGCATCTGCCCTATGAGGTGCTGGTCTCCGGCAACAATGTTTATGCCCTCTATGCGCGCTATCGCATCGCGATCAACTTCCCGGACTTGAGCATGATGGGCAACAACAGTTTCATGAACATCATGGATACGCCGGAGGCTATTCGCGTCGTGCTACAAAAGACCGTGGAAAAATAGTCAACCTGGAGATGTGATGAATGCCCAACCAACTGACTGAAATCGTCAAGGCTGGAGACGTTGCCACAGCGCAACGTCTGTTTGCCGAAGGAGCGGATGTAAACGCTCGTGACGAAACCGGTGTGACCCTGCTGATGCTGGCTGCACATGCCGGCGACCTGCCGATGACCAACGCATTGATCGCGGCAGGTGCCGACGTGAATGCCAGCGAGGAACACGGCTGGACTGCACTGAGCAAATCCGTGTTCAACGCGGAACAGAATCGGGGATTCGCCGAGGTGACCCAGGTGCTGATCGATGCAGGTGCTGATATCGAGGCAGCCATCGGCTACGGTGTGCGGCCGCTGATGCTGGCGGCAGGCTACGGCGAAACCGCCGTGGTCGAGGTGCTCCTGAACGCCGGTGCCGACGTCCTGGCGCGCAACGAGGGCGGCTACACGGCGCTGATGATGGTAAAGCAGAAATTCTACGTGGACGTCATCAATCTGCTGCATGAGGCGGAGCAGAACGCGGGCGTCGACGAGGGGGGCTGCAGCACCAAGAATTCGCCGAATTCGAATGTCATCACCTTTTTGAAACGCCCCGCACCCTGAACAAGGCTGCCTGAAGAGAATCGAACGAGGCTTGCATGCAATATTTCATTTACCGTATAACCGAGCGTCCCATCAGGAATCTGGAAAAACTGGAGCAACACGAGAAATATGGCGCGGCATTGGCCAGGGTCAAGCAACTGCGCTCCGAACTTCCCGAGGGTTCGACCAAGATCGTCAGGATGATCCACGCCGAGACGGAATTGCATGCCGAGGATCTGCTCAATCAGATACGTGATCCGGCTCCGGAACTGGGTGACGACTAAGGCAGGGCAGTCCGGACACGCGCGCGATGGATGAGGGTGCCTTCCGGGAAATGCTCTCCGGGGTCGTTGCGCCATGCCCTTTCGAGAGATCCATATTGCGCGGTTGCGCTGCATGCGCGCAATCCGAGAAAATACAGATTGCCGAGCGTGAACTGGTCAAATGCCGGAATATGGCAAGCCATTCAAGATGCATCGAACTCTATTCACATCTGCGCCGCAGCTTTTCTTTCGCCTTGGGAATATTGCGGGTAGACACTCCCCTGCCCCATGCCCAGGAAATGCGGGTTCAGTGCGGTGGCCTGAAAGGCTTGCAGCACACCCTGAATGGCAACACTGAAGTCGAGAACGTGGATGAATTGCTCGGAAATGCCCTGCGCCTGTGGGGCGAAATCGAAGATATCCCCTACTCGGATGTTGTGCACGCAGCCGCCACTGCGTATAAAGGACGCCATGGTTGATGGCAGCCACCCGCGACTTCGACCACAAATGCCGAAGCAGCCAGTGAGTAACGCCATGCCAACCCGACCGCCACAAGCCGGCAAAGCCCACTTCGCAAAGGAAATTCGATGAAACTTGATACCACCGCTCTCGAACAGCTGTTCAACAATGCCCGCACCCATAATGTCTGGCAGGAAAAGCCCGTTGCCGACAGCCTGCTCATCGAACTGCACGACCTGATGAAATGGGGGCCGACCAGCGCCAACTGCTGGCCGTTACGCACGGTCTTCGTCAAGTCGCCAGAAGCCAAGGCCCGCCTCGTCCCGCTGCTGATGGAAGGCAACCGGGAGAAGACAGCGGCGGCCCCCGTCACCGCCCTGCTCGGCATGGACATGGCCTTCTACGAAGAACTGCCGCGCCTCTTCCCGCACACCGACGCCAGATCGTGGTTCGTCGGCAACGATGCGCTGATCGCCGCGACCGCCTTCCGCAACAGCAGTCTGCAAGGCGCCTATTTCATGCTCGCCGCGCGCGCGCTCGGCCTTGACTGCGGTCCGATGTCCGGTTTCGATGCTGCCGCGGTCGACGCCGAATTCTTCGCCGGTACGCAGATCAAGAGCAACTTTATCTGCAGCCTCGGCTATGGCGATGCCGCTCAGCTATTCCCGCGCAGTCCCCGCCCGAGCTTTGCGGAAGTCTGCAAAATCGTCTGATTCAGACAAAGTAGTTGGTGCTGACGCAATCCAGATTCGTCACGTTCAGGGAAAGCCTTGATCCCCGCACCTTTTTCGGGCACCTGGAAAATCAGGTACTGAATCGCCCCGGCTCCAGTAGACACTCCGAAGCCTTAAACTTAGGCGCAAAAAGGAGGTGTCATGAGCAGCAAGCGTTACCCGGAAGAATTCAAGATTGAGGCGTTCAACCAAACCTCAATGCATTGACACCGCCGCACCTTCGCGCGGACTTGGCGAGATTTCAAATCGCTCTGGCAAATTCGAACAAAGCTATCGCTTTGCTTGTTGAGGCCTGGCCTGGGCAACTGAATATCGCGGACTTCAAGGGACAAACGCCCCTGATGCTGGTTGCCGGTGACGGTAATGACACTCTCACAAGCACATTCATCGCAGCTGGCGCTGACGTGAACGCCCAGGACTACATGGGCCGCACGGCACTGCACGCCGCGTTTACCAGTCGGTCCGAGCAATGCGTGA
>JBFZCS010000076.1:0-8358 GCA_041307825.1 Azonexaceae bacterium | reverse complement strand
GAGCTCACACATTCGTGCCGCCGCGCGTGTTCGACGACATGTTTCGCATCCAGCCCGGGCGCGGGCGTCAATCGACACGACACACCGTCTTTTTCCAACTCAACCAGGCGAGATTCGATCTCCGCCCAGTCCGGACGGGTCGGGTCGGCCAGCACTTCCAGCTCCGCCTCCATGCGCCGACACAGCGCAGCGCCCACTTTAAGCAGGCGCTCCACCGGCGAGACCGGACGCAGGGCGACGACGATGCGACGTTTCATTCAGCGGGCAAAGCGGAACCAGTAACGTAGGATGCGGTGAGGTACGAACCGCATCATTTGCCGTATCGGGGAAACCGATGCCTTTCCAGTTGTTTCAAAATCCCAACCCAGCCCCTTGGCGGATTGCAAACGTTCGGCAAGCAAGGTCTGGTACGGCGTGCGGTGCATGGCGGGTGGGCGAGAAATGAAGACCTGTTGCCTATAGCAGCAACCATGCCAACCGAAATAATCCGCCAACCCATTGAAGTTACAGGGTCATGACAATCACAGGCTTGCCCGCCAGTTTCATATTGCAACACTGCTGTTACACTTCGCCCCATGCGCTCCCTGCAAGCCAAGATCGTCTTTGTCTATCTCGCCCTCGCCGCGCTCATCGTCGGCCTCTCGGCGGTGGCGCTGATCGAACTCGACCGCATCGCCGACAAGGCGCGTGAAGGCAGCAAGGTGGCCGAACTGGCCGACGCCACGCTGGAGATGCGACGTTTCGAAAAGAATCATTTTCTCTATCATCAAGCCAGCGACCTGGAAGACCATGCCCGCTTTGCCGGGCGAGCCAGGGATGTGCTCAAGCGTGACGCGGAAGCGCTGGACAGCCTCGCCGGCCAGGGTACGGCACACGGCTTGATCGACGATCTCGGCCGCTATACCGCAGCCATGGCAGCGCACGCCCGCAGCCCGGTCAATGAAGCTCTGGCCGATACGGTACGCGCCCTGGGCAACCGCATCGTCACGGTCGGCGAACGTCTCGCCGCGCTCGAACGCCAATCGCTCAATGCCGCCCTGGCTGCGCACCAGCGCAACCTGCTGGTCTCGCTCGCGGTGGTGGCGGCGCTGCTCATGCTCACCGGCGTGCTATTGGCGCGCCAGGTCACCCGCCCGCTGCAAGCCATGGAAATGCGCATGGAAGCAGTCGCCAGCGGCCAGCTCACGCGTCTGGCGCTGGACAGCCCTGAGCGTGAATTCGTCTCTCTTGCCGAGGCTTTCAACCACGTTCTGGATGAACTGGAACGCCGCCAGCACACGCTGGTGCGCGCGGAAAAACTGGCTTCGCTGGGCACGCTGTTGTCCGGCGTGGCGCATGAACTCAACAATCCACTGTCCAACATCTCTTCTTCCGCGCAGATCCTGAAAGAAGACTCGCTCCCCTCCCCCGCAAGCGGGGAAGGGGCTGGGGGAGAGGGCGCTTTCAAAGGCGACACACATGAATTTCACCGCCAACTCATCGACGACATCGACGCGGAAACCCTGCGCGCCCGTGGCATCGTGCGTGCTCTGCTGGACTACGCCGGCGACCGCGAATTCAAACCTGCGCCGGTGCCGCTGGCAGATCTGGTGGAAGAAACCCTGCGCTTCCTCAAAGCAAAACGTCCGCCCGGCGTCGAAGTACGCATCGACATTGCGCCGGAGTTGACCGCGAACGGCGACCGTCCGCGCCTGCAACAAGTGCTGCTCAACCTGATCGTCAACGCCTACGACGCGATGGGAAGCTATGGCGAACTGGTCATCACGGCGCGCGCATGCATCGTCGGCAAGAGCGACGGCTTTCCCGCCCATGCCGGTCAATGCCGCCCCGGCAGCGCGGTGATCGACCTCATTCTGGCCGACAGCGGCCCCGGCATCCCGCCCGAACTTCTCGCGCGCGTGTTCGACCCCTTCTTCACCACCAAGGCGGTCGGCCACGGCAGCGGCCTGGGGTTGTTCATCACCCACGAAATCATCGAAGAACACGGTGGCTGCATCGGCGTCACCAACCGCCCGGAAGGCGGCGCGGAATTTCATATCCGCCTGCCCGCAGCGACTGAGCTCGCTTCGCTCCCACGTCGCCCCTCACCCCCGCCCCCTCTCCCGCTCGCGGGCGAGGGGAGATAAGGCTCCCTCATGACCAATCGCCTCCTCCTCGTCGACGACGAACGCATCGCGCTGCGCAACCTGGAACACGTCCTCGCCAAAGAGGGCTACACCATCACCGCCACGCAAAGCGGCCCGCACGCGCTGGAACTGCTCGACGCGCAACCGTTCGATCTGGTCCTCACCGACATGAAGATGGACAAGGTCGACGGTATGAGCCTGCTGCGCCGCTGCAAGGCGCAGCACCCGGACACCGAGGTCATCATGATCACCGGCTACGCCACGCTGGAAACCGCCGTCGAGGCGATGAAGGAAGGCGCCTTCCACTACATCGCCAAACCGTTCCGGCTCGACGAAGTGCGCAAAACCGTGGCCGATGCGCTGGAAAAGATCCGCCTGAAACGCGAGAACCGCGCCCTGCGCGCCCAGCTCGACGTCTTCACCGGCCGCACCCGCATCATCACCCGCGACGGCGGCATGCAGAAACTGCTCGACATGGCGCGCCAGGTCGCCCCGACCGGCTGCAACGTGCTGATCACCGGCGAATCCGGCACCGGCAAGGAACTCTTCGCCCGCTACCTGCACGACAACGGCGGCCGCGCCGAGGGTCCCTTCCTGGCGGTCAACTGCGGCGCGTTCAACGAGGAACTGCTCGCCAACGAACTGTTCGGCCATGAAAAAGGCGCTTTCACCGGCGCCATCGGCAAGACCGGTCTGCTCGTCGCCGCGCACGGTGGCACGCTGTTTCTCGACGAAGTCACCGAAATGTCACCGGCCATGCAGGTCAAACTGCTGCGCGCCATCCAGGAAAAGGAGGTGCTGCCTCTTGGCGGTACCAAATCAACAAAAGTGGATGTGCGCTTCATCGCCGCCAGCAACCGCAACATGAAGGACTGGGTCGCCGACGGCCGCTTTCGGCAAGATCTCTACTTCCGCCTCAACGTGGTCAACCTGCACATCCCGCCGCTATCGCAGCGGCGCGAGGACATCCCGCTGCTGGCCCAACACTTCCTCGACCGCGCTGCGCCGGTGATGGGAAAACCGGTGCATTCGATCTCGGAAGAAGCGCTCGCGTTGCTTAAGGCCTACGACTTCCCCGGCAACGTGCGCGAGCTGGAAAACATCATCGAACGCGGCGTCGCCATCTGCCAAGGCGACACGCTGGAAGCCGCCCATCTCCCTGATGACCTGCGCGACCTAAGCATCCGGGCCTTCCGCCGCCGCGACGGCCGCGTCATCCCGCTGGAAGAACAGGAACGTGACTACATCCGCTGGGTGCTGGAAGAAGCCCACGGCAACCAGACCCTGGCCGCGCAGATGCTGGGCATTGATCGGGTTTCGTTGTGGCGGAAGTTGAAGCGCTATAGCGACGAGAGCAGCGATACCTGAGGTTAGAACTCGTTCCTGATCCGCTTGTAGCCCTTCACCAACTCATGGTTGGCCTGCGTGACGCTTTCGGAAAACCCGGTCTGGTCCGGCGTGACCGGGACGATGGTGGCCAGTTCGGCATCCGAATGGATGTTGGTGGTGGACGGGATATAAAACCCCGCCGGCACGCTGCAGCCTTCCACAACGGCGTTGTGACGCACCACGGAGCCATCGCCAACGGTACAGTTGTAGAGCACCGAATTGAAGCCGATGAACACGTTATCGCCCACCGTGCAGGGACCATGCACGATAGAGCGATGCGCGATGGAACTCGCCTTACCGATCACCACGCCGCCGCCAGCCTTGCAGTGGATGACCACGCCATCCTGAATATTCGAGCCCGCGCCGATGACGATGGGTTCCATGCCGCCTTGCTCATCGACCTCGTCGGCGCGGATCACGGCGTAGGGGCCGATGAAGACGTTTTCCTCGACGATGACCTTGCCGCACAGGATAGCGGTGGGATCGACAAAAGCGGTCTCATGGACGACGGGAATATCTCCGTTGGGATTGCGGCGAATCATGGCAGGCTCCGATCTGTGAGTGCGCGGGGAGTGTGCGTCCTTCCCATTCGGTCGGAATACCGAAGGGCAGGAGCTTCATCAATGAAGGCAAGCGAGTTGGGCGGCTGTATCAGCTTTTGCTAAACTGTTGCGGTTCTACATGCATCAGTTGCAATACGCAACGTTTAGCAACGAATTTTCTCAGGCGCCCGCACCATGAACAACCCGCTATTACTTCGCTTCTTTCCCTTTCTGGCCTGGTTTCCGGTCAACTCCCTGCTTTTGCGCGGCGACATGATCGCCGGCATCACCGGCGCGCTGGTGCTGGTGCCGAAGGCGATGGCGTATGCGCAGTTGTCGGGGCTGCCGGTGTATTTCGGCCTCTATGTCGCGTTCATTCCGGCCATTCTGGGCGCGCTGTGGGGGTCTTCGCGGCAGCTTTCCACCGGGCCGGTGGCAATTGTTTCGTTAATGACAGCGGCGGCGATTACGCCATTGGCGGTGCCATTCTCCGAAGAATTCATCGGCCTGGCGCTGCTGCTGTCGCTGATGGTCGGCGTGATCCAGTTCACGCTGGGCGCCGTCAAGCTGGGCACCATCGTCAACTTCGTCTCGCATCCGGTGATTCTAGGCTTCATGAACGCGGCGGCAGTGATCATCGCGCTGTCGCAACTCGACATGCTGCTCGGCATTCCCAAGGGGCGCAGCGATTCCTTCCTGTATGACATCTGGGAAATGTTCGGCTACCTGCCGCAGACGCATCTGCCCACGCTCGCGATGTCGGTATTCGCGCTGGCCCTGATGATGGGCCTGAAAAAGATCCCCGCGCTGTCCAAGTTGTCCGTGCTGATCGCCGTGGTGGTGACCATCATCGTCAGCGCCATGCTCAACTTCGAGCACAAGACCAAGGGCATGCCGCAGCATATCGCCGATCCCACCGCGCAAGCGCTGGTCGCGGAGTATGCCGCCACCGACAAGCGCGTGCTCGACCTGGGCGCCGAAGCCACCGCCTTGTCCGCCAGGATGCGCCAGGCGCAAAAAGCGCATGACGCCCGCGTCGTCGCCGATCTGGATTACCAGATCGAGTTGATGAAGCTGGATATCGCCGCGTTGGCGAAGGAAAACAAGGAACGCATGCATTCCATCCGCAAACTCCAGTTCGAGCGCGCCAAGGCGGACGAGAAAGCCAGCGCCACCTTGTATCTGGCCGGCCAGGTGCCGGCCGGGGTGGAGTCCGATGGCCGCCATTGGCATATCAAGAAAATCGAGAATGGCGAGGTCAAGCTGATTGGCGGCGGCGACGTGGTCGGCGCGATTCCGTCCGGCCTGCCCTCGTTCCGCCTGCCGCCGCTGTCGATGGATGCGATCCTGTCGCTGCTGTCGGCGGCATTCATCATCGCGCTGGTCGCGTTCATGGAGTCGATTTCCATGGCCAAGGCGTTGGCGGCGCAGACCAAGCAGCGTCTCGATCCGAACCAGGAGTTGATCGGCCAGGGTCTGGCCAATATCGGCGGCGGCTTTTTCCAGGCCTATCCGGCCTGCGGTTCGTTCACCGGCTCGGCGATCAACCTGCAAGCCGGCGCCAAGACCGGTTTCGCGATGGTGTTCAACGGCCTGTTCGTCGCGGTGACGCTGCTGTTCCTGACCGATTTCCTCTACACGCTGCCCAAGGCCACGCTGGCGGTGATCATCCTGCTGGCGGTGACCAGCCTGATCACGCCGAAGGCGCTGAAGCACACCTGGCAGGCCAGCAAGTTCGACGGCATTGTCGCGCTGACCACCTTCGTCATCACGCTGGTCGCCGCGCCGCATCTCGACAAGGGCATCCTGATCGGCGCCGGTCTGGCCATCGTGCTTTACCTGTATCGCACGATGAAACCGCGCGTCGCCCAGCTCGGCCGCTTCCCGGACGGCACGCTGCGCGACATCAAGGTCAACCCGACGCTGCCGACCAGTCCGCACATCATCGCGATGCGCTTCGACGGCTCGCTCTACTTCGCCAATATCTCCTTCTTCGAGGACAACGTGCTGGAGATGATCGCCGCCAAACCCGACGCCAAATATCTGCTGGTGGTCGGCGACGCCATCAACCAGCTCGACGCCTCCGGCGAGGAAGTGGTGCATCACCTGGTCGAACGCTTGCGCGAGGGCGGCATGGAGATCGTGTTCTCCGGCCTGAAGAAGCAGATTCTCGACGTGATGCGATCGACCGGCCTGTTCGACCTGATCGGCCAGCAGAACATCTTCGCCACCGAGGATCAGGCCATCGCCGCCATTCAGGCCCGACTCGGTGAAGAAGCCAAGGAAGACCTGTTCTGCATGGTGCCGGCACGGGCCTGATTGGTTATATCTGGCAGAAAAGAGCCGGTGCGAGCCGGCTTTTTTCATTCTGAGCCACGTCAGTCGCTCGCCCGCCATGCAGGTCAAGTTGCTGCGCGCCATCCAGGAAAAGGAGGCGCTGCCAATCGGCGGCACCAAACCGGTGAAAGTCGATGTGCGCTTCATCGCCGCCAGCAACCGCAACATGAAAGACTGGGTCGCCGAAGGCCGCTTTCGGCAAGACCTCTACTACCGCCTCAACGTCGTCAACCTGCACATCCCGCCGCTCTCGGCCCGGCGCGAGGACATTCCCCTTCTCGCCCAGCACTTCCTTGACCGCGCCGCCCCGGTCATGGGCAAGTCGGTCAACGCGATCTCGGCAGACGCACTCGCCCTGCTCAAGGCCTACGACTTCCCCGGCAACGTGCGTGAACTGGAAAACATCATCGAACGTGGCGTCGCCATCTGCCAGGGCGACACGCTGGACGTGGCCCATCTCCCCGACGACCTGCGCGACCTCACCATCCGCGCCTTCCGCCGCCGCGACGGCCGCGTGATTCCGCTCGAAGAATACGAACGCGACTACATCCTCTGGGTGCTGGAAGAGGCCAACGGCAACCAGACCCTGGCCGCACAGATGCTGGGCATCGATCGGGTGTCGCTGTGGCGGAAGTTGAAGAAATATGGTGAGGAGCGGGGGTGAACCGGGTCGCCGTTCCGCACTGTTGATCCGGCACGCCGGCGACCGTCAGCGCCCCGCCGTCACCCGGGTGCCCGCCTGCCCCGCCAGGATCGCGGCCGCGTCTTCCAGGCGGCCAATGCCGGCGAGGCGGCCGCCGCCTTCGACGAAGCGGCAGGCCGCTTCCACCTTGGGGGCCATCGAGCCCGGGGCGAAGTGCAGCAGGTTCAGTTCTGTCGGCGTGACCTGGCGGATGGGCTCGGCTTCGGGCGTGCCCCAGGCGCGGTAGACGGCCGCCACGTCGGTGAGCAGCAGCAGGGCGTCGGCCCCGAGTTCGTGGGCGAGCAGGGCGGCGGCCCGGTCCTTGTCGATGACCGCCTCCACGCCGCTGATGGCGCCCCGGGCGTCGACCACCACCGGGATGCCGCCGCCGCCGACGCAGATGGTCAGGATGTCCGCCGCGACCAGGCTGCGGATGGCGGCCAGTTCCAGGATTCGGCGCGGCTGCGGCGAGGCGACCACCCGCCGCCAGCCGCCAGGCTCCGGTGCGAGGGTCCAGCCGAACTGTGCCGCCAGGCGCCGCGCCGGTTCCTCCGCCAGCACCGGGCCGATGGGCTTGTCCGGCTGCCGGAAGGCCGGGTCGTCCGGGTCCACCAGCACCTGGGTCAGCAGCGTGGCGGTCAGCCGGCCGGGCAGCAGGTTGCCGAGTTCCTGCTCCAGCAGGTAGCCGATCATGCCTTCCGAACCGGCATCCAGCAGGTCCAGCGGATAGGCCGGGGCGCCGCCGGCCAGGCTGGTCTGCATCGCCAGCCAGCCGACCTGGGGGCCGCTGCCGTGGCTGACTACCACCTCGTGCAGCTTGGCCACCTCGGCTACCGCGCGGGCGGCGATCCGCAGGTTGCGGCGCTGGTGATCCAGGTCCGCCGACTCGCCGCGGCGCTGCAGGGCGTTGCCGCCGAGGGCGATCACGACACGCATGGCAGCCTGTTCAGGAAGGCATCGAGGCGGCCGGCGAGGCCGGGGCTTTCCGCTTCCGCGAATTCGTAGCGCGCCCGCAGCACCGGCTTGCTGGTTGTGACCAGGCGGCACAGGTCGATCGGCGAGGCGGACACCACCAGGTCCGCCGGCACGGCATCGAGGGTGGCGCGGAGATCATCCAGTTGCGCCGCGGAGTAGCCCAGGGCCGGCAGCACTTCGGCGAGATGGGGATAGCGGGCATAGGCGGCGGCGATCTCCGGCGCCGCCCAGGGGCGCGGATCGACGATCACCGCCCCGGCCCGGCGCGCCGCCAGCCAGCCGGCGCCGAAAGCCATGCCGCCGTGGG
>JBFZCS010000075.1:0-3206 GCA_041307825.1 Azonexaceae bacterium | reverse complement strand
TCCCTTTCAGTGCAGGCAGCACCACGCCGACAGCCTTGGCAGCACCGGTGGATGACGGAATGATGTTTTCCAGAATGCCACGGCCACCACGCCAGTCTTTGGAAGACGGGCCGTCAACGGTTTTCTGGGTGGCGGTGGCGGCGTGGACGGTCGTCATCAGGCCGCGCTTGATGCCCCAGTTGTCGTTCAGCACCTTGGCCACGGGGGCGAGGCAGTTGGTGGTGCAGGAAGCCGCCGAAACGATCGCCTCACCGGCGTAGGTGGTGTGGTTCACGCCATAGACGAACATCGGGGTGGAATCCTTGGCAGGAGCCGATTGGACCACTTTCTTCGCGCCGGCCTTGATGTGCGCTTCGCAGGACTCGGTCGTCAGGAAGAACCCGGTGCAGTCGATCACGATGTCGGCGCCCACTTCGTTCCACTTCAGGTTGGCGGGATCGCGCTCAGCCGTCAGACGGATTTTCTTGCCGTTGACGACCATGTTGCTGCCATCGACAGCGATGTCGCCGTTGAAACGGCCATGCACGGAGTCGTATTTCAGCATGTAAGCCAGATAGTCGGGGTCGAGCAGGTCGTTGATCGCCACGATCTCAATGCCGGGGAAATCCTTCGCCACGGCGCGGAACACCATGCGGCCGATGCGGCCAAAACCGTTAATACCAACTTTGATTGCCATTTGTCAGTCTCCAGATTGAAAGAAAAACTTTTCCACGAAGAACACAAAGGGCGCGAAGTTTTTGTTTGTGGACCTTCGTGCCCTTCGTGGATGAAAAATTACAGGACGCTCTTCACAGCAGCCGCGACGGCCTCGGTGGTGAAGCCAAACTCCTTGAACAGTTCATCGGCCGGGGCGGACTCGCCGAAATGATCCCAGCCAATCACGGCGCCTTCCAGGCCCACGTACTTGCGCCAGAAGTCGCTGACACCGGCCTCCACCGCGACACGCGGCAGGCCCTTGGGCAGCACGCTCTCTTTGTAGGCGGCATCCTGCTTGTCGAAGGTGTTGGTCGACGGCATCGACACCACGCGCACCGCGATGCCTTCGGCAGCCAGGGCTTCCTGGGCCTTCACGGCCAGAGCGACTTCGGAACCGGTGGCGATGATGACGGCCTTGGCACCGGCAGCGTCTTTCAGCACGTAACCGCCCTTGGCGATGTTGGCGATCGTCGCCTCGTCACGCGCCATGAACGCCAGGTTTTGGCGGCTCAGGATGTGGCAGGTGGGGCCGTCGGTGCGCTCGACCGAAGCAGTCCAGCCGACCAGGGTTTCCACCGTGTCGCATGGACGCCAGACGTCGATGTTGGGGATCATGCGCAGGGTGGCGGTCTGCTCGACCGGCTGGTGGGTCGGGCCGTCTTCGCCGAGGCCGATGGAATCGTGCGTGAACACGTGGATCACGCGCTGTTTCATCAGCGCCGCCATGCGGATGGCGTTACGCGAGTATTCCGAGAACATCAGGAAGGTGCCGCCGAAGGGCAAGAGGCCACCGTGCAGCGCCATGCCGTTCATGATCGCGGCCATGCCGAATTCACGCACGCCGTAGCTGATGTAATTGCCGGGGTTGCCGTTGCGCACCGGATGGCAGCCTTCCCAGTTGGTCAGGTTGGAGCCGGTGAGGTCGGCCGAGCCGCCGACGAACTCGGGCAGCGCGGAAGCCAGCGCGTTGATCGCGATCTGGCTGGCCTTGCGGGTGGCGACGGTTTCGGCCTTGGCGTTGATCGCGGCCAGCTTCGCGGCGACGTGTGCCTTCCAGTTGGCGGGCAGTTCGCCCTTCATGCGGCGCTCGAACTCGGCGGCTTCCGCCGGGAAGGCTGCCTTGTATTCGGCGAACTTGTTGTTCCACAGCGTTTCCAGTCCCTGGCCCTTGGTCTTGGCATCCCAGCCGGCGTAGATGTCGGCGGGGATTTCGAACGCGGGGTGGTTCCAGCCAATGTTCTTGCGGGTCGCCTCGATTTCAGCGTGGCCCAGCGCAGCACCGTGCACGTCGTGAGTGCCTTCCTTGTTGGGCGAGCCCTTGCCGATGATGGTCTTGCAGCAGATCAGGGTGGGCTTGTCGGTGCTCGCCTTGGCTTTCTGGATGGCGGCTTCGAGCGCGACGATGTCATGGCCGTCCACGTTCGGGATCACCTGCCAGCCATAGGCCTCAAAGCGCTTGGCGGTGTCGTCAGTAAACCAGTTCTCGACATGGCCGTCGATCGAAATGCCGTTGTCGTCCCAGAACGCGATCAGCTTGTTGAGCTTCCAGGTGCCGGCCAGCGCACAGGCTTCGTGCGAAATGCCTTCCATCATGCAGCCGTCGCCCAGGAACACATAGGTGTGGTGGTCGACGATGGCGTGGTCGGGCTTGTTGAACTCGGCGGCGAGGATCTTTTCCGCCATCGCCATGCCGACACCATTGGTGATGCCCTGGCCGAGCGGGCCGGTGGTGGTTTCCACGCCGGGCGTGTAGCCGTACTCGGGGTGGCCTGGAGTCCTGGAATGGAGCTGACGGAACTGCTTCAGATCATCTATCGACAGGTCGTAGCCGGTCAGGTGCAGCAATGCATAGATCAGCATCGAGCCGTGGCCGTTCGACAGCACGAAGCGGTCACGATCCGCCCACTTGGGGTTGATCGGGTTGTGGCGCATATGGTGATTCCACAGCGTTTCAGCGATTTCCGCCATCCCCATCGGGGCGCCGGGGTGGCCGGATTTGGCTTTTTCGACGGCATCCATCGCAAGCGCGCGGATGGCATTGGCCAGGTCGTTACGGGTTGGCATTGCGTTCCCTTCAGCTAAGTAAAAAACGGTCGCACGTCCGCCCAGAAAAGCCGCTGCAGGGACAGCTTGGGCAGGATATGCAAAAACCTTGATTATCCGTCAGCAGGGCGGGCTTTCGCAAGCCAGGCCAAAACCGGGGAAAAGAAGTGCCGAGACAAAGACTTAAGCAGACAAGCTCGAGCCAAGGCTCAGAACCGGGACCCTAAAATCTTTTTATTTGGCGGTTGCAGAGGCTTATGCGCCGGCCGCCTTCAGCCAGTCACGCCACAGCACGAACAGTTCGGGACTGGCCGAGGCCACCACCGAACGCTCCCATACATTGGCGATGTCGAAGGCGCCGGACAGGCTGGCCAGGCGGCCGCCCGCCTCCTCCAGGATCAGCGCGCCGGCGGCGTAATCCCACAGCTTCTGCCCGCCGTGCACATAGATGTCGAAGCGGCCGGCGG
>JBFZCS010000074.1:0-5211 GCA_041307825.1 Azonexaceae bacterium | reverse complement strand
CGCGTGCAGTCGGAATGAAGGCGGTGTCGTCGAGGTCGATGCCGAGAAACTGGCCCTTCGGCGCCATGACGCCGATCACCCGGAAATGCAGGCCGCCGATGCGCAGGCGCTGGCCGAGCGGATTCTCGCTGCCGAACAGTTCGCTCTTGAGCTTGGCGCCGAGCACGACGAAGGCGCGGGCGCTGCCTTCGTCGTCGGCCGGCAGAAACTGGCCGCTTTGCACGGTCGACCGGAAGATTCTCGGCAAATTGGCATTGACCCCGTAGACCAGGGTACGCCGCGTGCGGCCGTTGCCCTCGACCTCGGCATTGCCGCGCACGTTGGGGGTCACCGCGACGACATTCGGCAGGCGTTCGAGCGAACGCGCGTCCTCCAGCGACATCGGCCGGGCGCTCGACGGGAGGCCGGAAGGCGAACCACCGGTTCGCGTCTTGCCGGGTACGGCGGTGATCACGTTGGTGCCGAACTGGGTGAATTCGCCCAGCACGAAGCGGTGGATGCCCTCGCCGATCGAGGTAAGCAGGATCACCGCCGCGATGCCGACGGCAATGCCAAGCAGGGTCAGAAAACTGCGCAGGCGCTGGGCTGTAACGGCGCGCAGGGCAAGGCGGAGAGCGTCGGAAAACAGCATGTCAGTGTTTCATCAGCGCTTGCACCGGATCGAGCTGCGCCGCGCGGCGGGCCGGCATGACCCCGAACAGCAACCCCGTGCCAAGCGCCGTCGACAGGCCGGCGATGACCGCCCAGTCGGGCGGATAGGCGGGAAAGACCGGAAAAAGCTGGCGCAGGGCGAAGGCGCCGAGCTGGCCGAGCAGGTAGCCGACCGCGGCGCCGACCGTAGACAGCATCGCCGCCTCGGTCAGGAAGGCCAGGCGAATGGTCCGCGCCGGCGCACCGAGCGCCTTGAGCAGGCCGATTTCGCCGGTGCGCTGGGTGACGGCGACGAGCATCACGTTCATCACCAGAATGCCGGCCACCGCCAGGCTGATCGCGGCGATGCCGGCGACGCCCAGGGTCAGCGTGCGGAGCAGCTTGTCGAAGGTGGCCAGGATGGCATCCTGGGTAATGACGGTGACATCCTCCTCGCCGCGATGGCGCTGCTTGAGGATTTCCATCACCTGTTCCTTGGCCTCTGGGATGGCTTCGCGACTCCTGGCCTCGACCAGGATGCGGAACAGCGTGTTGGTGTTGAACATGGCCTGGGCCAGCGCCGCCGGCACGATGACCAGTTCGTCGGTATTCATGCCGAGCCCCTGGCCGACCGGCTTGAGGACGCCAATCACGCGCAGGCGGCGGTCGCCGACGCGGATCAACTGGCCGACGGCCGGCTCTTTGCCGAACACTTCCTCGCGGATCTTGTCGCCGATGATGGCGACCGAGGAACCGCGATTCCAGTCCTCGTCCGGCAGGCCGCGGCCTTGTGCAAGCTCGAAATTGCGGATCGGGATGAAATCGCTGGTCGAGCCGGCGACCATGATTTCGCGCAGGCGGCCGCCAAAGCTGATTTCCGACGTGCCGACCGTGAGCGGCGCCACCCTGCTGACCGCCGGGGCGCGGCGCAGCGCAGCGGCATCGTCGATCGTCAGGTCGCGCGGCGTGGTGGTGATGGCATTGGCCGGATTGAAACCGCCGGTGCCGGAGCGGCCGGGCAGTACGATGACGAGATTGGTGCCGATCGACGAGAACTGCCCGACGACATAGCGCCGCGCCCCGTCGCCGAGCGCCGTCAGGATGACGACGGCGGCGACGCCGATCGACATGGCGAATACCGATAGCGCGGTACGCATCGGGTAGCCGGTCGCCGCATCGCGGGCGAAGCGCAGCGTGTCAGCCAGCCGCATGGGCGCTGTCGCGGTCGATACGACCGTCTTCCATGACGATCTGGCGCCGGGCGCGAGCACCCATCGCCTGGTCGTGAGTAACGACGATCAGCGTGACACCGCTGGCATTCAAGCCTTCGAGCAGAGAGACGACCTCTTCGCCGGTATGGCGGTCGAGGTTGCCAGTCGGTTCGTCGGCGAGGATCAGGGCCGGCTGCATGATGGTCGCGCGGGCGATCGCCACGCGCTGGCGCTGGCCGCCGGAAAGCTGGTCAGGCCGGTGGTCAGCGCGGTTCTCCAGGCCGAAGCCGGCGAGCGCCTTGGCGACGCGCGCATTGCGTTCCTTGACCGGGATGCCGGCCAGGATCATCGGCAGGGCGATGTTTTCGGCGGCAGTCAGGCGCGGCACCAGGTGAAAGCTCTGGAAAACGAAGCCGATGCGCTCGCTGCGCACACGCGCCTGCTCGTCGGGCGACAGCGTCGTCACATCGCGGCCTTCGAGCAGATAGGTGCCGGCATTGGGGCGATCGAGCAGGCCGAGCAGGTTGAGCAGCGTCGACTTGCCGGAACCGGACGGCCCCATCACCGCCACGTATTCGCCGTTGTCGATGCGCAAATTCAGCCCGGCCAGCGCGTGCACCGTGGCATCACCGAGCTGGAAGACGCGCTCGATGTCCTTGAGTTCGATCAGCGCCATGTGCTACTTCGCCTTGGCTTTGTCGTCGGGCGTCACCTTGGCGCCGGCCTTGACGCCTTCCTTTTCGAGCGAGGTGACGATACGGTCGCCGGCGGTCAGCCCTTCGAGCACCTCGGTGTATTCCCAGTTGGCCAACCCGGCCTTGACCTTCCGCTCTTCCAGCTTGCCGGTGTCGGGATTGAACAGCAGCACGCGGCCGCCTTCCTGGATCGCCGCGGTCGGAATGCGCAGCACCTTTTCGCGACCATCGAGGAGGATCTCGACGTCGGCACTATAGCCAACCAGCAGCTTGCCGGTGGCTTCCGGCTGCACGAAATCGACTTCGACATCGACCGTGCGCGCCTGCTTCTCGACGGCCGAGACATAGGGCGCGACGCGCCGCACCTTGCCCGGCAGGATCTTGCCCGGCAGCGCATCGAGGGTAACCCGCACCGGCTGGCCGACGCTGATCTTCGGCGCATCGACTTCGTCCATCGGCGCCTTGACGTAGAGGCAAGAGTCGTCGATCAGGTCGATCGCCGGCGGTGTTGGCACGCCGGGCGGCGATGGCGTCGAGTATTCGCCCAGTTCGCCGACGATCTTGGCGATCGTGCCGTCGAACGGCGCATAGAGCGCGACCCGGCCCTGCTCGACGCGGGTTGCCCTGAACTTGGCCTCGGCCTGGGCGACATCGGCCTTGGCCGTATTGCAACTCGCGCGCTTGACCTCGGCCTCGGTGCGGGCGATTTCCTCGCGGCTGGCCGAGACGAAACCCCTGGCGCGCAGTTCGGCCTGCCTTTTTGCCTCTTTTTCGGCGTTGACCGCGGCAATGCAGACCTCATCGACGCGTTTGCCGGCCAGCGCCACCTGCGCCTGCGACAGTGCTGCCTGCGCCTGCTGGTCGTCGTTCCACAGCTTGAGCAGCAACTGGCCCTTCTTGACGCGGTCGCCTTCCTTGACGCCAAGGTATTCGATGCGCCCGCCGATGATGGTCGACAGCTTGGTCCGCAGACAGGCCTCGACCGTGCCGGCGCGGGTATTGGCCAGCGTGGACTCGACCTTGCCTTCGGCGACTTCGATGAGAACCACCGGAATCGGCTTGGTTCGGGTGAACCAGGCCGCAGCGAGCCCCAGGATGGCCAGAATGGCGACGACGATCACGATGCGACGCATGGAATTTCCTTTCAATGCTGTCCGGGCTACCGTTTTTGCGTTTGCGGGCGCGCCAGAAAAAGCTCCGGGTCGACCAGCGTATTGTTCAGGATAACCGCCCAGTGCAGGTGCGGGCCGGTAACGCGCCCGGTGGCGCCGACGGCGCCGAGGCTTTCGCCCTTCTTGACAGGTTGACCGGCGCGCACATCGATACGCGACAGGTGCATGTAGGCGGTAATCAGCCCCTGCCCGTGGTCGACGAACACCGTATTGCCGTTGAAGAAATAATCCCCGGTGTTGGCGACGACCCCGGCGGCCGGCGCCCTGACCGGTGCCCCGGCGCCGACGGCGACATCGAGCCCGGCGTGCGGGTTACGCGGCTGGCCGTTGAAGATCCGGCGCAGCCCGAAACGCGACGACAGCGGGCCGCTGGCCGGCAAGGCGAAATCGGTCTGCGGCATGTCCGCGCTGAAGCGGCGCTTGAGCGCATCGGTGATTTCACGTTCGCGCGCGATGCGCGCCAGATCGTCCGGATCGGGATCGACCTTGCGCTTGTCCTTGATCGTCAGGCGCTGTTCCGGATAGGCCTTGGCGCGGATCGCCACGTTCGTGATGGTCACGGTCGACCCGGAAATAACGCTGATTTCCGTTTCTCCGGGCACGGTGTCGAGCGGGATGCCGAACAGCGCGAACCAGCGCCCCTGCGCCTCGACCACGGCCAAAGATTGTTCGCCCCGGCGCGCGGTCGGCGGCTGGCGGGCCGGTCCAAGGTCGATGACGGCGACGCCGCCAGGAACCGGCGCGTTCTCGGGCAGCGCGAAAGCCGGGGTGGCAAGTGCCAGCGCCAGCATCAGACACAGCGTTTTCATGAAGACCCCCGACCCGCCCACCACAAGCGCAGGCGCAGGCCGAGTTCGCTGGTGTAGCCGAGCGAGACGAAGCGGACGTCGCCGGCCGGGCTGATGATGATGAAGGCCGGGGTGCCGGGCAGTCCGTATTGGCGCAACACTTCGCCCGCCGGATCGGCCAGGGTCGGCCAGCGATAGCCCTTCTCGGCCATGACCCTGGCGACCTGTTCGGCCGTTCCCGACTGGATGGCGACGCTGGTGACCGGCCAGTCGGCGCTGATGTTGGTGACATTGCCGGCGGTGGTCTTGCAGATCGGGCACCATTCGGCCCAGAAATAGAGCAATACTGGCCGGCCGGCATGCGCGGCGCGCCAGGCGGCAAGATCGAAGGGCTGGCCATCGACCAGATGACCGGCAAATTCCGGCGCCGGCCCGCGCGGCGCGTCGCGGGCCTGCCAGAGCTGGACACCGGTCACGATGGCGATGAACAGCAGCGCCTCGCCCGCCCAGCGGCGCCAGCGGGGAGTCGTCTTTTCCGGTTTCGCGGGTGCTGCGTTGTCGCTCAAATCGCTTACAGCTGGGCTGCCTTGAAGGTATTGCACTGGTTCATGTCGCCGCTTTCGAAGCCGCGCTTGAACCAGCGGACGCGCTGCTCGGAACTGCCGTGGGTGAAGCTTTCCGGCACGATACGCCCTTGCGTCTGCTGCTGCAGACG
>JBFZCS010000073.1:0-8497 GCA_041307825.1 Azonexaceae bacterium | reverse complement strand
CCCTGGTCGACTCGGTCAATTCCCGATAGACACTGTCGCGGCAGCGATTGACCAGAAACTTCTTGTAGCACGCGGGCTCCAGTTCTTCGTAAAGCTTGTCGGCCGCCGCCTGGTGCTCGGCACTCGCACGGCGCAATTCGCCGGCGCGCGTCAGGCGCTGCTCCCAATCGGCGTTCTGCTCGGCGGTCGGCGCTCCCTGGGCCACAGTCGCCAAACCGGACAGCAAGCCGAAGCAGAGCACCCAGCCGGCTCGCGGCAGGCTTTTCGCGGAACGGCGACGACCAGGTAATAGAGGACGGAAACGATCGATCATTTGGGCAAGCGGAGACGAGTTGGCAGGATTTTAGCAGCCCGCCGCTATAATTCGCCCGCCCATGATCGCCCTCCGCCAAGTCACTTTCGCCCGTGCCGGCCGCCCGCTGGTCATCGACGCCTCCGTCCAGTTGCACCCCGGCTGGAAAGTCGGCGTCGTCGGCGCCAACGGCTGCGGCAAATCCAGCCTGTTCGCGCTACTCGCCAACGAACTACACGCCGAATCCGGCAACGTCGAAATCCCCGCCGGCTGGCATATCGCCCGCGTCGCCCAGGAAACCCCGGCCCTGCCTGACGCCGCCATCGATTACGTCCTCGACGGCGACGTCGAACTACGGCGCATCGAACGCGAACTGGTCGACGCTGAAGCCAAGGGTGACGGCGTCGCCATCGGCCACCTGCACGCCCGCTACGGCGAAATCGGCGGTTATTCGGCCAAGGCGCGCGTCGCCGAAGTGCTGCACGGCCTCGGCTTCAGCGACGCCGATTTCTCCCGCTCGGTTGCGGAATTCTCCGGCGGCTGGCGCGTCCGCCTCAACCTGGCCCGCGCCCTGACCTGCCGCGCCGACCTTCTGTTGCTCGACGAACCGACCAACCACCTCGACCTCGACGCCGTCTTCTGGCTCGAAAACTGGCTGAAGAACACGCCGGCGACGCTGCTCCTCATCTCCCACGACCGCGACTTCCTCGACGCCGTCGTCGGCCAGATCATCGCCATCGACCTCCAGCGCCTGACGCTGACCAGCGGCGGCTACAGCGACTACGAACGCGCCCGCGCCGCCCGCCTCGCCACCCAGCAGTCATCCTACGAAGCCCAGCAGCGCGAAATCGCCCACCTGTCGAGCTTCATCGAGCGCTTCAAGGCCAAGGCCACCAAGGCCCGGCAGGCGCAAAGCCGGATCAAGACGCTGGAACGCATGGAAATGGTCGCCGCCGCCCACGTTGACTCGCCCTTCCATTTCAGCTTCCGCCCGCCGACCGCCCTGCCCGACCCGCTTTTGAGCATTGAAAAAGCCTCCGCTGGCTACGTCGACCGCAGCATTCTGCAAAACATCACGCTGACCCTGCGCCCCGGTTGCCGCATCGGCCTGCTCGGCCGCAACGGCGCCGGCAAATCGACGCTGATCAAGCTGTTCGCCGGCACCATCGCCCAGCAAGGCGGCGAACGCAAGGAAGCCAAGGCGCTCAACATCGGCTACTTCGCTCAGCACCAGCTCGAGCAACTGCGCCCCGACGAATCGCCGCTGCAACATCTGGTGCGCCTCGACCCGACGGCCACCGAACAGGAACTGCGCGACTATATCGGCGGCTTCGATTTCCGCGGCGACATGGCGACGCGCGCCATCGAACCCTTCTCCGGCGGCGAAAAATCGCGCCTGGCGCTGGCTTTGCTGATCCGTACCAGGCCCAACCTGCTGCTGCTCGACGAGCCGACCAACCACCTCGACCTCGAAATGCGCGAAGCCCTGACCTTCGCCATGCAGGACTATGAAGGCGGCGTCGTCTTCGTCTCGCACGACCGCCATTTGCTGCGCACCTGCGCCGATGAACTGCTGCTCGTCGCCGCCGGCAAAGTCAGCGAATTCGACGGCGACCTCGACGACTACGCCGCCTGGCTGGCCGCCCAGCGCAACGCCGAAAAAGCGCCGGAACCGGATGTCGCCGCCGAGAAAAGCGAACGGCTGGCGCAACGCGCCGATGCCAAGGCCAATCGGCAAGCGCTATTGGCGCAGCGGCGGCCATTGGTGAAGGAAATCGAACAGCTAGAGCGCAAGTTGGCCAAGTGGAACGAGGAGAAGGCGGCGCTGGAAACGCAATTCGCCGATCCCGACTTCTATGCTGCGGTCGACCGGGTAAAAAGCGAGGAAATGCACCGGCAAGCTGGATTGCTCGGCGAGCAGATCGATGAAGCGGAGATGCGGTGGCTGGAGGTGCATGAGGCGCTGGAGGCCTTGCCGTCAGCTGATTGACCGCTGAGTTCCGCCTTGCGGGCGGGCGTACTTTCTTTTGCTTCGCCAAAAGAAAGTAGCCAAAGAAAAGGCGACCCCGGGTTACGCGGTCGACTACGCCGACTCCCCTGCGCTACTCGAAGCCGACGGGGGCTGCGGAACTCGGGGCTACGCCCCTCAGACAGTCCTCGCCCTTTTTCCGCCGCCTTCTCCGTTGCTCGGCGCTCCACACGGGGATCCAGAAAAACGTCTCGGCCCACCCACCTTACCTAGGCAACCAATGGCCTAGCTATGCCATTGCGCGCACTTACCGCCCACTGATTTGGTCTGCTGCCATTAAGACAACTCCGATGATCACACTGCGGTAGATGTTGGCAGCTACCGGATGCTCTGCTTTCAAGTCATTAATCATCGACCAGACCGACCGATGCATGGATTGTTTATCCACCACAAAGTAACTTCTGTATTTCACTCCGAAATACAAATGCCCCAAAACACCTATCACCACCAAGGATAGGCCGGCAAATGACATATCTACTCCCGAGAAAGCAGCAATCATATCGCATACGTACTGATTGCTCGTTGCTGTGGACTCTCGCCATAACCGGACGCCTTTCCGGGCCCCTTGAGAGTCGCTGAGCAACGCAGGTTTGAGCGGATCAGGGCGAGGACTGTTTGAGGGCGTAGCCCCGAGTTCCGCAGCCCCCGCTCAAGCCGAGTAGCGCAGGGAACCGGGCGCAGCCCGGCGACGACCCAGGGTCGCCTTTTCTTTGCTTACTTTCTTTTGGCGAAGCAAAAGAAAGTAACGCCGCGCCGCAAGCGCGGAACCCCATGCCTGTTGCGGTCAACGCCCAAAACAGCCCGAAAACCACCCTTCATAAGGTAAAATCGTCGCTTTCCCGAATTCGTCGCTGGAGCCAAACCGTGCAAATCGTCTGCCTGGACCTCGAAGGGGTTCTCGTCCCCGAAATCTGGATCGAATTTGCCATGCGCACCGGCATTCCGGAACTCAAGCGCACGACGCGCGACGAGCCGGACTACGACAAGCTGATGACCTACCGCCTGAACATCCTGCGCCAGCACAAGCTAGGCCTGCCGGACATCCAGAAGGTGATCGGCGATATGGGCCCGATGCCGGGCGCCCGCGCTTTTCTCGACAAGCTGCGCGAGGACTATCAGGTCGTCATCCTCTCCGACACTTTCTACGAGTTCGCGCACCCGCTGATGCGCCAACTAGGCTGGCCGACGCTGTTCTGTCACTCGCTGGAAGGCGACGCCGACGGCATGCTGGTCGATTACCACCTGCGCATGCCGGACCAGAAACGTGAAGCCGTCAAGCGCTTCAAGGAACTGAATTTCAAGATCGTCGCCGCCGGCGATTCCTACAACGACACTGCGATGCTCGGTGAGGCGCACGGCGGCATCCTGTTCCACCCGCCGGAAAAAGTCGTCCGCGAATTTCCGCAGTATCCGGTGGTGCTGAACTACGACGACCTGCGCAGCGAAATCGACAAGGCTTTCGCCAAAGTCGCCTGAGTTCAAAATCATGCATCGCGACCATTTCTACACACTGTCCGCCTCCTGCCCTGATCAGGTAGGGATCATCGCCCGCGTTTCCAGCTTCATCGCCGGCAACGGCGGCTGGATTCTCGAATCGAGCTTCCATTCCGATGTGCTGACCAGTCGCTATTTCATGCGCATCGAGATCAAGGCCGATTCGCTGCCCTTCCTGCTGGCCGAGTTCCGCGAACGCTTCCGTATCGAGGTGGCCGAGCCGCTGCAAATGGACTGGCGGATCAACGACAGCGCAGTCAAGAAACGCGTCGTCGTCCTCGTCTCCAAGCAGGAACACTGCCTCTACGACCTGCTGGCGCGCTGGCAGGCCAAGGAACTGGATATCGAGATCCCGTGCGTGATCTCCAACCACGACACGTTCCGCGGCTTCGTCGAGTGGCATGGCATCCCCTTCCATCACGTGCCGGTCACGGCTGACAACAAGGCCGGCGCCTACGCCGAGATGCAGCGCATCTTCGACGACGTGCGCGGCGACACGATGGTGCTCGCCCGCTACATGCAAATTCTGTCGCCCAACCTCTGCGCCGCGCTGGCCGGCAGGATCATCAATATCCACCACAGCTTCCTGCCCAGCTTCGCCGGCGCCAAGCCTTACCACCAGGCCTACACGCGCGGCGTCAAGCTGATCGGCGCCACCTGCCACTACGTCACCAGCGAACTCGACGCCGGCCCGATCGTCGAGCAGGACGTCATCCGCATCGACCACTCCGATTCGCCGGAAGACATGGTGCGCTACGGCAAGGACATCGAGAAGACCGTGCTGGCGCGTGGCTTGCGCTACCACCTCGAAGACCGGGTGCTGGTACATGGCAACAAGACGGTGGTTTTCCGCTAGTCACGGTCAACCGGCTTTCTCGGCCGAAAACGGCCCGGGAGAAAAATATTCGGGGCGCGCAACTATTCACGGCAAGCCGAGAAATATTTCACGGCGCAGCACCATTTCGCCCGCATCATGGCTGGCAAGTGAGAAATATTTCCTGTTGCGGTGGATCACCAGCTTCTAATATGGAATCAGCCAAAACTGGAATAAATTCATGCCCGACAACCTGCAACCACCCCGCCTTCTGCTCCTCGACTTGCGTCTCGGCAAGCGCGCGGCGCTGCCGGCATTGGCCGGGCTGGCAGTGGTCAATCCCAACCCGTGCAGCGGCAGCGGCGGTTGCCAGGAGGCCAATACGGCGCTGGCCGTGCTGGTGGCGATCGACGGGGAAGCGGCCTACACGGACTGGCAGCAACGTTTTCATCCGATGTGCCCGAGCGGCTTCCCGCACATCGTATTGCTCGACCCCTGGGACCCGGAATTGGCGCGCCGCATCATCCAGAGCGATGCGGCGGACTGCTGCGCCATGGATGATCTCGAGCGCATCGAACTGATCGTCGCCCGCCTTGAGCATCAGTCGCGCGCGTCCTGCGGGGAAACGCTCCCGTCGGACCGGCTGGCCCAGCTGCTGCGCCTGCAGGCGACCGTGGATACCCTGCCAATCCCCATATTCATCAAGGATCGCGAGCGCCGCTATATCTCGTGCAACAAGGCATTCGAGGACCATCTCGGCCTGCCGGCCGCCGCGATCATCGGCAAGACGGTGTTCGACGTCACTTCGGAGGATATGGCCGCCATCCACGACCGTTCGGATGTCGAGCATCTGGCCCTGGGCGGATCGCAAACTTATGAGTCGCGGGTCCGCCATGCCGACGGCAGTTTCCATGACGTGGTTTTCCACAAGGCGGTCTTCCTCGATGTGGATGGGCAACCGGACGGCATCGTCGGCGCAATGCTGGATATATCGGAACGCAAGGCGCTCGAGCGCCGTCTGGAACTTCTCGCCGCAACCGATTTCCTGACCGGCACCTACAACCTTCGTACCTTCTACGATCTCGGTCGCCACGAATTGTCCCGGCTGGCGCGCAACGATGGGGAACTGGCGCTGGTCGTCATCGACCTCGACCACTTCAAGGAAATCAACGACCGCCTCGGTCACGCGGCCGGCGACGATGCGCTACGCCAGTTCGTTGCCGTCGCTACCGAGAACCTGCGCGAACAGGACATCTTCGCGCGCGCCGGGGGCGACGAGTTCCGCCTGCTACTGCCGGACACCTCGCCATTCGGCGCCCACCTCGTCGCCGAACGGATTCGCAACGCGGTCAACCAGATCACGATATGCAGCCCGCGCGGGGAGATCAGGTTGTCGATCAGTTGCGGCATCGCCCGCTGTCTTCCCGGCGACGAAAGCCTCGACCACGCCACCATGATGGCCGACGATGCGCTCTATCAGGCCAAGGCGGCCGGCCGTAACTGCATCCATCCGGTGCCCGAGCAGGGATGGTTCCCGGCCTTTTCAACGTAAGCCCGAGTCGTCTCCAGCCAGGCCAACGCGGCTAGAGTCCGTCGCTCAACGCGACACCGGCGCCAATCGTGGTCTGGTTCCAGTTGTAGTCAATCAGGCTTTCCCCATACCCCGAGAAGACCTGCACATAGCCGCGCAGCGGGCCAATCAGCGGCGGCGAGAACCAGTTGGCTTCGACTGCGCCCTTGCCGGTACTCAGGTTGCCGCGAACCGCTGTCGAGAAGGTGTTGCCACGCCAACGATACAGCGCGCTGAGCTTGCCATAGCCGTAGTAATCGGTGATGTTGGGATTGCCGTCCTTGTTCGATTCCTCCGGCAGGCGATACCAGAACGTGCCGAACAGCGCGAGATTCTCGCGCTCGACACCGAATCCGGCGAAGAGCCTGTCCCAGCTGCGCGACAGTCCGTTGTCGGTGCCGTCGGAAAGGATATCGGAACGGCCGTTCGACTGATGGTTGTAGCCGGCATTCAGAAGCTTCCATTTGAAGCCGCCGCCGAGATCGACGTCCGGCCGGTAAATCACGAACAGCTCGGGCATGTAGTTGTTCTCGCGGAACGGGCGCGAGGTGTCGCCGTTGTACAACTGCCACTGGCTCTGCTGGGTGTAAGCGGCCCACAGGCCCCAGCGCCGGTCATCGGTCGCCCACAGGCGCGCCTTGAAGCTGAACTGGAATTTCGCCTCGGTGCTGTTGAGATCCTGCTGGGGTTGCCCGGTACCCTGGAACAAGGGCGAGAACGGCGAATTGTTGACGTTGTCGGAGTAGCGCCCGAACAGCAGGTAGTTCGCATTGTGGAAACGGACGTCGAACGGCGCCGTGGCAGGATCGAAACCCCAAGCGTTGTCGATCATCGAGATCGTCGCCGCTGGCCCCATTCCGCCGCTTTCGGCCTGCTTTGTTGCGTCGACCGCAGCAACCGGCGCCGCACTGGCGGTCGAGGTCGTGGCCGTGGCTGCCGCCGCAGTTCCCTTGGCCACCTCCGCGGCAAGGCCGCTGACCGCGTCATAGCAGGCCAGGCGCTCCATACTTGCGGCAACGGCATGACAGTCGGCGGCGCTGGACGGGGCGGCTTGGGCCAGCGCGGCACTGGCGCTGCCGAGGGCGGCAATGAAGAGCGCGCCGTGTTTGATCATGTTCATTTTATTTTTCCAATGCAATGCGAGGTTTATCACCGGTTTTCGGCAGAATTCAGCCGTCTATTGTGGCACAAGGCGCCACCCCAATCGGAAAAAGGGGGCGCCGTCCGCCTGAATACCACACAAAAAAAGGGCACCCGAAGGTGCCCTGAAGGAGAGAGATTCTGGTTTCGTGGTTCTAGTGGTGATAGGCAGTCTCGCCGTGCGAGGTGACATCGAGGCCTTCGCGCTCTTCGTCTTCCGCTACCCGCAGGCCGATGACGATATCCACCAGCTTGAAGGCGACAATGGAGACCACGCCCGACCAGACGATGACGGTACCGACACCCCACAACTGGGCGATCACCTGCGTTGCCATGTCGAAGTCGCCGACCTTGTTGGCCACGTAGTCATAGACGCCCGTGCCGCCGAGAGCCGGATCGACGAAGACGCCGGTCAGGATCGCGCCGAGGATGCCGCCGACGCCGTGGATGCCGAAGACGTCGAGCGAATCGTCGGCGCCGAGCAGCTTCTTCAGACCATTGACGCCCCACAGGCAGATGATGCCGGCCAGCAGGCCGATCACCATGGCGCCCATGACGCCGACGAAACCGGCCGCCGGGGTGATCGCCACCAGACCGGCAACCGCGCCGGATGCAGCACCCAGCATCGAGGGCTTGCCCTTGATCATCCATTCGGCAAACATCCAGGACAGCGTGGCGCAAGCCGTTGCCACCCAGGTGTTGACCATGGCCAGTGCGGCACCGCCTGAAGCTTCGAGCGCGGAGCCGGCGTTGAAGCCGAACCAGCCGAACCACAGCAGGGAAGCACCGATCATCGTGAAGGTCAGGCTGTGCGGGGCCATGGCGACGTTGCCCAGACCGGTCCGTTTGCCGATCATGTAGGCACCGACCAGGCCGGCCATCGCGGCGTTGATATGCACCACGGTACCGCCGGCGAAGTCGAGCGCACCCTTCTGGAACAGGAAGCCGGCAGTCTTGCCGGCCGCTTCACCGGCCGCAGCGTCGATGTAGGCATCCGGACCCGCCCAGTACCAGACCATGTGCGCCATCGGCAGGTAGGAGAAAGTGAACCACAACACCATGAAGGCCAGGATGGCGGAGAACTTGGCCCGCTCGGCGAAGGCACCGACGATCAGCCCGCAGGTAATCGCGGCAAAGGCACCCTGGAAGATCACGTAA
>JBFZCS010000072.1:0-5204 GCA_041307825.1 Azonexaceae bacterium | reverse complement strand
GGGGTGTCGTTCATAGCAGATCCTGCAGTGAGTGGCGCAACTTGCCGACGGCGTAACGCAGGCGGCTCTTGACCGTTTCGCGCCCGGTCGCGGTGGCGGCGGCGATTTCTTCCAGGCTCAGCCCGCCTTCCTCGGCCAGCAGAAAGGCTTCGCGCTGCGGCGCCGGCAAGTCCTCCAGCGCCAGCGTCAGGCGACTGGCCAAGTCATTGCGTTCGAACTGGCGCGCCGGATTGGCGCTGTCGGCCGCCGGCAGTTCATCGGGGTCGATGCCGCCGTCGAACAGCTCGGCGACGTTGCGCGCCTGCTGCCGGTAGTGGTCGATCAGGCGATGGTGGGCGATGCGGTAGAGCCAGGTCGAAAATTTCGCCAGCGGCTCGTAATCGGCGCGGGCGTTGATGACTTTCAGCCAGATGTCCTGATAGAACTCCTCGGCCAGTCGCGCATCGCCGCACTGGTGCGCCAGATGGCGGTAGAGTCTGCTGCGGTAACGGGTGTAGAGCGCCTCGAATGCCGCCGTATCGCCATCGCGATAGGCAAGCATCAGACGTTCGTCGCTAAGGTCGTCGTGCATGAACGGCAGTGTAGCAGCCCCGCTCGCCCGAGGATGGGAAGCCTGGAGTGCTGCCCATTTTGGGCATTTTTGCGGGGTCGACCGCAACCGGCCTCACCCCTTCGCAGAATGTCCGTCAGGTGCCTGCACGCACCCGCCCCGACGCTGGTCGGCGTCAGCGGCGCACGGTCAGGCTGCTTTTTTTGGCACGCAGAGGTTCCCCCACGTGGTCTGCCAGAAACGGTAGGTATTCTCAGCGGCCATCATGGAGAGCATCGATATCCGCGACTGGTAACGCCACATCCACGACATCTTGGGGGCCGGTATCAGCCCGTATTGCGGCACAGCGCCGACTTCGTCCTCGACAATGTCGAGGAAGCGCTTGACGGCCAGACCCCAGTACTCGGAGCCTTCAGCCTTGCCGGTTATGTATTCGGCTTCGGAAATCGCCCGGCGCCAGAGTTTCAGGGCGAGTTCGTCGCTGATGCCGGCCTTCCTGGCGATCCAGGGGAGAATTTTCGGTGCTTTAAGTTTCATGCTGTTGCTCCTTTCACATCGCGGCGGTGGCCACTTGTTACATCGGCTACCTTGTGGGAAACCGCTTTTGTGCACTGCAATATAACGACTTCAGTATACAGTTCGGATTTGTAGCGCGAGTAGGTTAACGCTACTAATCGGCGCACGGCGTCGCGCTATTGCAACAAATTGGTCTGGCCAATGTTCCGGATTGGATTGCGGCGTGCCGAATGCACATGATTTCCGGATGAAAATCGAACGATGTCTGACCTCCTTGCCAACCTGAATTCCCCGCAATTACAGGCGGTTACGCTGCCGCCGGTGGATGCGCTGATCCTTGCCGGGGCCGGTAGCGGCAAGACGCGGGTGCTGACCACGCGCATCGCCTGGCTGATGTCTACCGGCCAGGTCGGGCCGCACGGTGTGCTGGCGGTGACCTTCACCAACAAGGCGGCCAAGGAGATGACGGCACGGCTGTCGGCGCTGGTGCCGATCAATACGCGCGGCATGTGGATCGGCACCTTCCACGGCCTGTGCAACCGCCTGCTGCGCGCCCATTACCGCGAGGCCGGGCTGCCGCAGACCTTCCAGATTCTCGATTCGGCCGATCAGTTGGCGATGGTCAAGCGCCTGCTGAAAAACCTGAACATCGACGACGAGAAATACCCGCCGCGCGAGTTGTGCCATTTCATCAATGCCCACAAGGAGCAGGGTGTACGCGCCGCCCAGGCCGAGGCCTACGACAATTACACGCAGAAGCGCGTCGAGTTCTACGCCGAGTATGAAAACCAGTGCAATCGCGAGGGCGTCGTCGATTTCGCCGAACTGCTCTTGCGCTGCCATGAATTGCTGCAGCGCAACGAGCCGCTCCGCAAGCATTATCAGGAGCGCTTCCGCTACATCCTGGTCGATGAGTTTCAGGACACCAACAAGCTGCAATATGCCTGGCTGCAGTTGCTGGCCGGCGGCGGCGCCAAGGTTTTCGCGGTCGGCGACGACGACCAGAGCATCTACGCCTTCCGTGGCGCCGAGGTCGGCAACATGCGCGACTTCGAGCGCGACTATGCCGGCGACAACGTCATCCGGCTGGAGCAAAACTACCGCTCGCACGGCAATATCCTGGCCGCCGCCAACGCGCTGATCAAGCACAACCGCGAGCGCCTCGGCAAGAACCTGTGGACCGACGCCGGTGCCGGCGAGCCGATCCGCGCCTTCGAGGGCTATTCCGACCTCGACGAAGCGCGCTTCATCGTCGAGGAAATCCGCGAACTGGTGCGCGAAGGCGTGCCGCCGACACAGTGCGCGCTGCTCTACCGCTCCAATGCCCAGTCGCGTGTCCTCGAACATGAGCTATTCGCCAAAGGCGTGCCGTACAAGGTCTATGGCGGCCTGCGCTTCTTCGAGCGCCAGGAGATCAAACATGCGCTGGCCTACCTGCGGCTGCTCGGGAATCCGGATGACGACACCGCCTTCCTGCGTGTCGTCAATTTTCCGACCCGCGGCATTGGCGCCCGCTCGCTCGAAAACCTGCAGGCTACGGCGCACCAGATGAATTCCAGCCTGTACAACGCTGCGGCCGCGCTGACCGGCAAAGCCGGACAGACGGTTGGCGCCTTCATCCGGCTGGTCGAAAGCCTGCGTGTGGAAACGCAAAACCTGCCGCTGCCGGAAATCATCGAGCACATCATCGAGAAATCTGGTCTGGCCCAGCATTACCGGGTCGAGAAGGAAGGCCAGGAGCGGCTGGAAAACCTCGACGAACTGATCAACGCCGCCGCCACCTTTGTCGACGACGAGGGCGCCATCGGCGAAGGCGGTGCGCTCGCCTCTTTTCTCGCTCACGCGTCGCTGGAAGCCGGGGAGCATCAGGCAGGCGAAGGCCAGGAGGCAGTGCAGCTGATGTCGGTGCATGCCGCCAAGGGCCTGGAATTCGACGTCGTCTTCATCACCGGTCTGGAGCAGGGGCTGTTCCCGCATGAAAATTCGGTCAACCAGGGTCGTGAGGGGCTCGAGGAGGAGCGGCGGCTGATGTACGTCGCGCTGACCCGCGCCCGCAAGCGTCTCTATGTTTCCTGCGCGCAGACCCGCATGCTGCACGGCCAGACGCGCTACTGCGTGCCGTCGAGCTTCCTCGAGGAAATCCCCGAGCAACTGCTACTCAAATTGAACAAGAAAGCCGAGTCGGCTTCTGCCGTGCCGGCCTTCGGATCGTTCGGCTGCGGTTACTCCGAGCCGGCAAGCAGTGGCCTGCGTATTGGGCAGACTGTCGAACATGCCAAGTTCGGCATCGGCGTCATCGTGTCCACCGAAGGGCGCGGTGGCGATGCGCGCGTCCAGGTCAATTTCGGCGGCAGCGGCATGAAGTGGCTGGCGCTGGAATACGCGAAACTGACGCCGGCCTGAATATCATGTCCGCCGCCTGGTTCTTCAAGGATCTGCTGGTCATCCTGCTGCTGCCGCCGGCCAACGGCTTGCTGCTGCTGTGCATTGCCGGGCTCTACCGGCGTCGGCGCTGGGCCTTCGGCCTGGCTGCGTTCGGCACTGCGCTGCTCGTCCTGCAGTCATTGCCGCTGGTGGCCGGCGCGCTGATGGCTTCGCTCGAAGAGCGGGCTGGACCGGTCTTGCAGGACGTGAATGGTGCCCAGGCCATCGTCGTCCTCAGCGGCGGGCTGGACCTTGATGCGCCGGAATACGGCGGCGACACCGCCGGCGAGCGAACACTGCTCAGGCTCCGCTACGGCGCGCTGCTCGCCCGCCGCTTCAATCTGCCGGTGCTGGTCACTGGTGGCCGTCCGGAAAACGCGACACGGACCGAGGCCGCCGTGATGGCCGAGATTCTGGAGCGGGAATTCGCCGTCAAGGTCCGTTGGCAGGAGGGACAATCGCGGAATACCGCCGAGAACGCCTCCAAGTCGGCGGCAATCCTCCGCGATGCCGGCATTCAGCGCGTCGTGCTGGTCACCCAGGCCTTCCACATGCCGCGTGCCGTGCGCCTGTTCCGTGCCGCCGGCCTCGAGGTCGTTCCGGCGCCGACGCAGTTCAAGAGCGCCGGCCGCTCGCCGCTCGGGCCGCTTGACCTGCTGCCCCAAAGCTCTGCCCTGCGCAATTCCTATTACGCGCTGCACGAGTGGCTGGGGATGGCCTGGCTCGCGTTGACGGTGGAACGAACACCGGCGCGGTGATAACCTCGGTGTCTAGCCAAAAAAGATAACGAGGAGAGCACCATGTCCCACGCCATTCGCATCCACCAGACCGGCGGCCCCGAGGTTCTCAGCTGGGAAGAAGTCGACGTTCCCGCGCCGGCAGCGGGCGAGGCGACGGTCCGCCAGCACGCCGTCGGCCTCAACTTCATCGATACCTACCATCGCACTGGCCTCTATCCGTTGCCGCTGCCGGCCGGGATCGGCCTCGAAGGCGCGGGCGTGGTCGAGGCGGTGGGGGCGGGCGTCAGCGAGGTCAGGGTCGGCGACCGCGTCGCCTATGCCGGCGGCCCGGTCGGCGCTTATGCCGAAGTGCGCAACATTCCGGCGCATCGCCTGCTCAGGCTGCCGGACGCCATCGCTTTCGCTACCGCCGCCGCCATGATGTTGCAGGGCCTCACCGCGGCCTACCTGCTGCGCCGCACCTATCGCGTGCAGGCGGGCGACACCGTGCTGATCCACGCTGCCGCCGGCGGCGTCGGGCTGATCTCCTGCCAGTGGGCCAAGGCGCTCGGGGCGACGGTGATCGGCACCGTCGGTTCGCCGGCCAAGGCGGAACTGGCCAAGGCGCATGGATGCGACCACGTGATCAATTATTCGACCGAGAACTTCACCCAGCGCGTGCGCGAAATCACCGGCGGCGAGGGCGTGCCGGTGGTCTACGACGGTGTCGGCAAGGATACCTTCATGGGTTCGCTCGACAGCCTGCGCCCGCTCGGCATGATGGTCAGCTACGGCAATGCCTCCGGGCCGGTGCCGCCGTTCGACGTGCTGCTACTGTCGCAGAAAGGTTCGCTGTTCGTGACGCGGCCGACGATCGTGAGCTACACCGCCAAGCGCGCCGATCTGGAAGCGCTGGGCGCCGAACTGTTCGACGTCGTCGCTTCCGGCAAGGTGCGCATCGAGGTCAACCAGACTTATCCGCTCAAGGAAGCCGC
>JBFZCS010000071.1:0-2920 GCA_041307825.1 Azonexaceae bacterium | reverse complement strand
CTACCAGCTGGTGACCAAGGACATCATCCTCGACGTCCAGGAACAGGAAGTCATCACCCGCGACAACGCGGTGATCCTGACCAACGCCATCGCCTTCATCAAGGTCACCGACCCGGTCAAGGCAGTCTATGGCGTGACCGATTTTTCCGAAGCGATCCGCAACCTGATCATGACCACGCTGCGCTCCATCGTCGGCGAAATGGAACTCGACGAGGCGCTGTCGTCGCGTGACAAGATCAAGTCCCGGCTGCGCGAAAGCATTGCCGACGAGGCGGTCGACTGGGGGCTGACCGTCAAATCGGTCGAAATTCAGGACATCAAGCCGTCGCCATCGATGCAGAAGGCGATGGAGCTGCAGGCGGCCGCCGAACGCGAGCGCAAGGCCGTCGTCACCAAGTCGGAAGGCGCCAAGCAGTCAGCGATTCTCGAAGCCGAGGCGCGACTCGAATCGGCCAAGCGCGACGCCAACGCCCAGGTCATGCTGGCCGAAGCATCGGCCGAGGCGATCCGTCGCATCACCGCCGCCATCGGCGACCAGACCGGCCCGATGTCCTACATGCTCGGCGAGAAATACATCGCCGCGCTGGAACGCATGGGCGAAAAGGACAACGCCAAGCTGGTCATCCTGCCGGCGGATTTGCAGGAGGCAGTACGGGGGCTGTTCGGGCGCAAAGCTTGAGCAGCGCGCTGAAAAAATCTATTCGATAACGTCGAATACCCGATCAAGATTTCCATGAAAACTTCTCCTCGCATCGTCATTCTCGGCGCAGGCTTTGCCGCGCTGACCGCCGTCCGCGAACTGCGCAAGCGAGCGCCAAAGGCCCGCCTCACCCTGGTGGCCCCAAGCGCCGAATTCATC
Organism: Azonexaceae bacterium; assembly: GCA_041307825.1. Classification (GTDB taxonomy): domain Bacteria; phylum Pseudomonadota; class Gammaproteobacteria; order Burkholderiales; family Rhodocyclaceae; genus Azonexus. The sequence continues at coordinate 2,061 of JBFZCS010000071.1, read as the reverse complement.
TATCTGCCCAGCCTGATCTGGATTCCTTCCGGGCTGCGCAAAGGCAGCGACCTGATTCTGCCGCTGGATCACTTCCTGAAAGAACATCAGGTCGAATTCGTCGCCGGCCGCGTCACCGGCTTGCGCGACGGTGGCCGTACGGTATTGACCGACACCGGGGAAATTCAGAACGATGCCCTGCTCATCGCCACCGGCGCTCGTTTCATCAAAAAACTGCCGGGCATCGAACATGCGCTAACCCTCTGCGAGGGCGTGGCTTCGGCGGAAGCAATCCGCGACCGTGTCAACGCGATGCAAGGTGGCCGCATCGCGCTCGGCTTCGGCGGCAATCCCAACGAAGCTTCCGCGATGCGCGGCGGCCCGATGTTCGAACTGCTGTTCGGTCTGGATACCCTGCTGCGTCAGCAAGGCAAGCGCGACAAGATCGAACTGACCTTCTTCAACGCGGCCAGCGAACCGGGCAAGCGACTGGGCGAAAAGGCGGTGACCGGCCTCCTCCAGGAAATGGCCAAGCGCCGCATTGACACGCATCTGGGGCACAAGCCCCTGTCCTTCTCGGAAAAAGGTGTCGATACGGAGGGCGGCCATATCAACGCCGATCTGATTCTGTTCATGCCAGGCCTAACCGGACCCGCCTGGGCGCCGGAAGCGGGCCTGAAGCTGTCACCCGGCGGCTTCTTCCAGGCCGACGAGTTCTGCCGTGTCGATGGTGCCGACAAGGTTTTCGTTGCCGGCGATGCCGGCAGCTTCCCCGGCCCCGACTGGATGCCCAAGCAGGCGCACATGGCCGACCTGCAAGCCAAGGCGGCCGCGGAGAACCTGCTTCTGGCGCTGGACGGCAAGCATGCTTCGGCGCGCTTCAAGATCGAACTGATCTGCATCGTCGACACGGTCGACAAGGGCATCATGGTCTATCGCGACCTGAAACATTCCTGGCTGCTGCCGTCTTCGCGCCTGTTCCACTGGGCCAAGCGCTATTTCGAGGGGCACTATCTGAAGGCGTTTCGGCGCTAGACAAGGGGAATCCCGGACCCTCTCGGCAGGAGCAAGCTACCAATACCCCGTCCGGTTGGCGGTCCGCAGTCCAGGAACGCTACCGGTTCTTCCCGACCCACTGCCGCCAGTCGCCCGGTTCCATTGTTCACGGACAGCAGGTCAGGCTCAGCACCAGTTTCAAGATTGACCACGGTTGAAACGCAAGAGATACTGCCAAAGTGCCCTTGAGTTTTCTCCCTTGAGTCATTTTCATGTCGCGCTTTCCCTCATCGGTCGATACCGTGATCATCGGTGCCGGTGCCGCCGCACTGGCAGCGGCGCGCCGATTGCAGGAAGCCGGGCAGCGTGTCCTCGTTCTTGAAGCCGGGTCGCGCATCGGCGGGCGGGCATGGACGGATACGCAGACTTTCTCCAGCCCGGTCGACCGGGGTTGCGCCTGGCTGCATCAGGCCGACAGCAATCCATTCACGCCGCTGGCCAAGGCCTACGGTTGCACGCTGTTAGCCCATGACGATGCGCCGTGGCAGCTTTACGCGCAGGCTTTGCGTCTGCCCGCCGCGCAGGAAAGCGAAGCGCTTGCGGCGCTTGAGGCGCTGGAACAACGGATCGACCGCCATGCGGGCGCCGACAAGCCGCTTGCGGCGCTGTGCGATGCCGCTAACTGGAGCGAGCTCTGGGCCTGCGAGACGCTGGGGCCGCTCGATGCCGGTGCGGACAGCGCACAGTTATCGGTGCGCGGCCTGCAGCAACATGGGGCGACGAAGCCCAACTGGCTGGTTCGCGAAGGCTTTGGCTCGGTGGTCGCGCGATATGGTGCCGGTTTGCCGGTTGCGCTGGGCGAGCGGGTCAGCGAGATCGACTATCGCGGCCCGCGCATTGCGGTACGGACCAGTGGCGGCACGGTGGAGGCCAAAGACTGCATCGTGACCGTGTCGACCGGCGTGTTGCGTGCCGAGGCCATTCGCTTTCTGCCGCAACTGCCGCTGTCCAAGCTGCATGCCCTGGATGCGTTGCCGATGGGACATTTCACCAAGATCATTCTCGAATTCGACGGGCTGTTGCCGG
>JBFZCS010000070.1:0-2927 GCA_041307825.1 Azonexaceae bacterium | reverse complement strand
CTGGTGCTCATGAGCCGCCGTCAGGCCGTCGGCGAGCAGGCCGAGATCGCCGACCTGTTCGCCGGCTTCCGCCACAACGCCGGCGGGCTTGTGATGGTCGGCTTGTTCTACACGGTGGGCATCTTCGGTATTGCCTTTATCGCTGCCCTGCTGGTTGGCGGGGGCGTCCTCGGCGGGGTGGTCACCGGACGCGTCGCCGGGTTCGGTATCGCGCTGGGCGGCATGATGCTCGCCGGCCTGCTGGTTTTCCTGTTGTCGATTCCCGTCATCATGGCGACCTGGTTCGCGCCGGCCCTGGTGTTTTTCCACGGCATGGAGCCGGTGCCGGCCATGAAGGCGAGTTTTGCCGCCGGCGTCAGGAACTGGCTGCCGATGCTGATCTTCGGGAGCATTCTGGGCGTTGCGCTGTTCTTCGCGACCCTGCCGGCCGGGCTCGGCTTCCTGCTTCTGGTTCCGGTATTCTCGGGCGCGGTCTACGCCTCCTACCGCGACATTTTCGTGGAGGTCTGACCCCATGCAGGCTCAAACATTGCCGGCATCGGCCGGCTGGCGCTGGATCGGCGCCGGTTTCGCGATCTTCAGGCGCAATCCGCCGCTGCTGTCGATGCTGGTAGTCAGCTACTGGCTGACCGTGCTTGTTCTCAACGTGCTGCCGGTCATCGGTGCGCTGGCCGCCTCGCTGGTCATTCCCGGACTTTCCGTCGGCCTGATGCAGGCCGCCCGCGACCTCGAGCGTGGTCAGCCGATCGGCCTGCCGACGCTGTTCGGTGGCCTCAAGCGCAACACCCGCACGCTGCTAGCGCTCGGCGCGCTGTATCTCGGGGTGACGATCGCCATCCTCGGCATGTCGGCGCTGGTCGATGGCGGCGAGTTGCTGCGCTTCATGCTGGCGAGCAAGGCGGTCGACAGGGAGGAGATCGAGGGCACGAACTTCCTGCTGCCGTCGCTGTTCGTCATGATCCTGATGGTGCCGGTCCTGATGGCCTACTGGTTTGCTCCGGTACTCGCCGCCTGGCACGGTCTCGGGGTCGGCAAGTCGCTGTTCTTCAGCTTCATCGCCTGCTGGCTCAACTGGCGTGCCTTTCTCGCCTACGTTGCCGCGATGGTGCTCGTGGCCGGCGTCATCCCGGGGCTTGTTTTCGGCATGCTGGCGGCTGTCTTTTCCGGCGGGGACAGCGGTTTCGTCAGCCTCTTCATCATCATGCCGTTCATGACCATGATCGCGCTGATCGTCTTTTCGACGATCTATGCCAGCTACTACGCGAGCTACCGCGACGTTTTCGGCATCCAGGACGTTGACTGAGCCGCTCGGCCTCTTCGGCGGCACCTTTGATCCGGTCCACTTCGGCCATCTGCGGCTGGCCGAGGAGGCCATCAGCGACCTCGGCCTCGGCGGCGTGCGCTGGATACCGGCCGGGCAGCCGCCGCATCGCGCCGTGCCGCAGGTCACCGGGCAGCAGCGGCTGGAGATGGTGCTGCGGTCGACCGCCGAAAATGCCCGATTTTCAGTCGACGCCAGCGAGGTCGCAGCTGCCGCGCCGAGCTATACGGTGCACACGCTGCAACGCCTGCGGGACGAACTCGGCGTCGACCGCCCGCTGGTCCTGCTGGTCGGCGCCGATGCTTTCGCCGGGCTGCCGACCTGGCATCGCTGGCACGACCTCTTCGACCTGGCGCACATTGCCGTCGCGCAACGCCCGGGTTTTCCGGTCGCCGCCGGCAGCCTGCCGCCGGAACTCACCGCCGAGTTCACCACCCGTTTGTCCGATGCCGCCAGCCTGCAACAGGCGCCGGCAGGCTGCATCGTCACCTTCACAATGACCCAGCTCGCCATTTCGGCGACCCGGTTGCGCGAACTTCTGGCGACCGGAAAATCCGTCCGCTATTTGCTGCCTGACAGCGTTCTCGACTACATTAACCTTTACCAACTCTACAAAAGTCCCTGATGGAAATCCGCAAGCTGCAAAAAATCGTCGTATCCGCCCTCGAAGACATCAAGGGCAAGGATATCGTAGTCATCAACACTGCCAAGCTCAGCTCGATGTTCGACTGCATTGTGGTCGCCACCGGCGACTCCAATCGTCAGGTCAAGGCGCTGGCCCGCAATGTGCACGAAAAGGTGCGTGAGGCGGGTGGCGCGGTGCTTTCGGTCGAAGGCGAAGAGACCGGCGAATGGGTGCTGGTCGATCTCGGCGACATCGTCGTTCACGTCATGCAGCCCAGCGTGCGCCTCTACTACAATCTGGAAGAACTCTGGAAGACGACACCGGCCCAGCGCCAGAAGGCGGTAAAACAGGCAGCGGAGCAGGCCGCCGCCAAATGAGGTTGAGCGTGCTCGCCGTCGGCCACCGCCAACCCGCCTGGGTCAGCGATGGCTGCGCCGAGTACCTCAAGCGGATGCCGCGCGAATTGCCGGCCCGTGTCACCGAGATCAAGCCCGAACCGCGCGGTTCGAAGACCCGCGAACAACTGCTCGCCGCCGAAAAAGGCCGCCTCCGCGACGCCCTGCCGGCGAGTTGCCGCATCGTCGTACTCGACGAGAAGGGTGACGACCTGACCACGCTCAAGCTTGCCCAACGGCTCGAGGCCTGGATGCAGGACGGGCGCGACGTGGCCCTGCTGATCGGTGGCGCCGACGGGCTGGACGAGGAATTCAAGCGCCAGGCCGACGACAGTGTGCGCCTGTCCAGTCTGACCCTGCCGCACGGCCTCGCCCGGCTGGTGCTCTGCGAGCAACTCTACCGGGCGGTCAGCGTGCTGAAGAATCACCCCTATCACCGGGAGGGATGATGCGCCATTACCTCGCTTCGCGTAGCCCGCGCCGCCGTGAATTGCTGACCCAGATGGGCGTCGCGTTCGACACGGTCATTTTTCGCTCCGGGCTGCGTTTCGATCCGCAAGTCGATGAACGGCCGCATCCCGGCGAA
>JBFZCS010000069.1:0-4906 GCA_041307825.1 Azonexaceae bacterium | reverse complement strand
AGCGTTTCCGCAACAATATTGAAGCGATCTCGAATGTCTTGATTACCTCGCCGAACGGCGCTCAGGTGCGGCTTGTCGATGTCGCCAAAATTCACGTCATGGACGGCCCGGCGCAGATTTCGCGCGAACTGGGCAAGCGGCGTATTGTGATCGGCGTCAACGTCAAGGATCGTGACCTCGGCAGCTTTGTCGCCGAGTTGCAGCAGAAGGTTGAAGCGCAGATCAAGTTGCCGGAAGGTTATTACCTGGAGTGGGGCGGGCAGTTCCAGAACATGGAGCGTGCGCTCGGCCACCTGACGGTCATCATCCCGATTACCATCGCCGCCATTTTCTTCCTGCTCTTTTTGCTCTTCAATTCGCTGCGCTTCGCGACGCTGATCATTACCGTGCTGCCTTTCGCGTCGATCGGCGGCATCATCGGCCTATTCGTCAGCGGCGAATACCTGTCAGTGCCTGCCTCGGTCGGATTCATCGCGCTGTGGGGCATTGCCGTGCTCAATGGCGTGGTGCTGGTGTCCTATATTCGCGGTCTTCGCGAAGATGGTCGCACAGTGCAGGAGGCTGTTATCGAGGGAGCGACGCTGCGCTTCCGGCCGGTAATGATGACCGCCACAGTCGCCATGCTTGGCCTGATCCCTTTCCTGTTTTCCAGCGGGCCGGGTTCGGAAGTGCAGCGGCCACTGGCCATTGTGGTGATTGGTGGCCTGATTACCTGCACGTTGCTGACCCTGCTGGTTTTGCCCACCATCTATCGCTGGTTCGATGAGGAGAAAATTGAAGCATGAAAGAAATCAAGGCTGTCATTCGCCCCAACAAACTGGCGGCACTTCGCGATGCACTGGTTCTCGTCCCCGGCTTCCCGGGGATGACAGTGACCAAGGTCGAGGGCTGTAGCGCGCCGACCCGGCATGCGGTCCGTCACAGCATCAAGGCCGAGCTGACCGATTATTCACCGAAGGTCCGTATCGAGATCGTCGTCCCCGACGACGATGCCGAGGCGATCTTGAAATGCATCGTCGATGTCGCGCAGACCGGCCACTTCGGCGACGGGCTGGTATGGATGACCGACATCGAGAAGGCGACTTTCGTTTTCAAGACGACGCCCGCCCCGTTCTGAGGCCTCGGCTCAGCCCGCTGCGAGCCTGGCGAAAGCTGACACCACTTCCGGCGGCGCCTGAACCATTTCGATCAGCACGCCTTCGCCGCCGATCGGGAATTCTTCGTTGCCCTTGGGGTGCAGAAAAGTAATGTCGAAACCGGCGGCGCCCTTGCGGATGCCGCCCGGCGCGAAACGCACGCCGTTGGCGGAGAGCCATTCGACAGCCTTGGGCAGATCGTCGATCCACAGCCCGACATGGTTGAGCGGCGTGGTGTGCACCGCCGGCTTCTTTTCCGGGTCGAGCGGCTGCATCAGGTCGACCTCGACCTTGAACGGGCCGCTGCCCATGGCGCAGATGTCCTCGTCGACGTTTTCGCGCTCGGAAACGAAGGTGCTGGTGACTTCGAGGCCAAACATGTCGACCCACAGGGTGCGCAGCTTTTCCTTGGACGGGCCGCCGATGGCGATTTGCTGGATGCCGAGAACCTTGAATGGACGTGTCATGACTGGATTCCTGTCGTTTGGTGAATAACGTAATCCAAAATTATAAAGACTTCTTGCGGTATGCCATCACCAGCATGGCGATGCCGATCGCGATCATCGGCAATGACAGCCACTGGCCCATGCTGATCATGTACGACTGCCCGAAAATACCGTGATCCGGCTCGCGGAAAAATTCCGTGACGAAGCGGAAGGTGCCGTAGCCGATCAGGAAAACGCCCGACACTGCACTGCGCGGTCGCGGTCGACTGCTGTAAATCCACAGAATCGCAAACAGCGCCAGCCCTTCCAGTCCGACATGGTAAAGCTGTGAAGGGTGGCGCGGCTGCATGTCGCCAGCCTGCGGGAAAACCATCGCCCACGGCAGGCTGGGGTCGGCGATCCGACCCCACAACTCGCCGTTGATGAAGTTGCCGATCCGTCCGGCGGCCAGACCGAGCGGCACCAGCGGGGCGATGAAGTCGGTGATGTCGAACCAGGCGATCCGGTGCTTGCGCGACCACAGACCCATCGCGACGAGGACGCCGAGAAAGCCGCCATGAAAGGCCATGCCACCCTTCCACACGGCAAGGATTTCCAGCGGGTGGGCCAGGTAGTAGCCGGGTTCGTAGAACAGCACCTGCCCCAGCCGGCCGCCCAGAATCACCCCGAGCATGCCGTAGAACAACAGGTCGTCCAGTTGCTCGACCGTGAGCAAGCCGGGGCGCGTGCGAATCCGGTAGCGGCCAAGCAAGATAAACTGAACGAAGGCAAACAGGTACATCAAACCGTACCAGCGCACCGCCAGCGGGCCGAGCGAAAAGGCGACAGGGTCGAACTGGGGGTGGAGGAGCATCGGCGGCAGAGAGTCGGCTAGAATTGGCCCATTATAGTTCGCGCCGCCATGCGCAAAGTTTTATACGGAGATTTCCATGCCTGATTACCGCTCCCGCACTTCCACCCACGGCCGCAACATGGCCGGCGCGCGCGCCCTGTGGCGCGCCACCGGCATGAAGGATGGCGATTTCGGCAAGCCGATTATCGCCGTGGTCAATTCATTCACCCAGTTCGTGCCGGGTCATGTACACCTCAAGGACATGGGCCAGCTGGTGGCGCGCGAGATCGAGGCGGCCGGCGGCATCGCCAAGGAGTTCAACACCATCGCCATCGACGACGGCATCGCCATGGGCCACGGCGGCATGCTTTACTCGCTGCCGTCGCGCGACCTGATCGCCGACTCGGTCGAATACATGGTCAACGGCCATTGCGCCGACGCCATGGTGTGCATCTCCAACTGCGACAAAATCACCCCGGGCATGTTGATGGCCGCGATGCGTCTTAACATCCCGGCCGTCTTCGTCTCCGGTGGCCCGATGGAGGCCGGCAAGGTCACGGTGCAAGGTCAGGTCATCCACCTCGACCTGGTTGATGCCATGGTCAAGGCTGTAGACAGTTCAGTTTCCGACGCCGATCTGGCGGAGATCGAACGTTCGGCCTGTCCGACCTGCGGTTCGTGTTCGGGCATGTTTACCGCCAACTCGATGAACTGCCTGACCGAGGCGCTCGGCCTTTCGCTGCCCGGCAATGGCACCGTCGTCGCGACGCATGCCGACCGCAAGGAACTGTTCCTGCGCGCCGGTCGCCAGGTCGTCGAACTGTGCCGCCGCTACTACGAGCAGGACGATGCTTCGGTCCTGCCGCGTTCGATCGCTAGCTTCCAGGCCTTCGAGAACGCCATGACCCTCGATGTGGCCATGGGCGGTTCGACCAACACCGTGCTGCACATCCTCGCTGCGGCGCAGGAGGCCGGCGTCGATTTCACGATGGCCGACATCGACCGCATTTCGCGTCAGGTGCCCTGTCTGTGCAAGGTGGCGCCGATGACCGACAAATACCACATCGAGGACGTCCATCGCGCCGGCGGCATCATGGGCATTCTCGGCGAACTCGACCGCGCCGGCCTGTTGCATCGCAATGTGCCGACCGTGCATGAAAAAACCCTCGGTGATGCAATCGACCGCTGGGATGTGGTACGCACGCAGGACGCGAAAGTCCATGAATTCTTCCGCGCCGGACCGGGTGGCGTGCCGACCCAGGTCGCTTTCTCGCAGAGTCGGCGCTACAGCGATCTCGACCTTGACCGCAGCCGTGGCTGTATCCGCACGCGGGCCGATGCCTATTCGCAGGAGGGCGGGCTGGCGGTGCTCCACGGCAATATTGCGCTCGACGGCTGCATCGTCAAGACGGCCGGCGTCGACGAATCGATCTGGAAATTCACCGGCACCGCCCGCGTCTTCGAAAGCCAGGATGCTGCGGTCGACGGCATTCTGGAGGGCAAAATCGTGGCCGGCGACATCGTCGTCATCCGCTACGAAGGTCCGAAGGGCGGCCCCGGGATGCAGGAAATGCTTTACCCGACTTCGTACCTCAAGGCGCGCGGTCTGGGCAAGGAATGCGCGCTGCTGACCGACGGCCGTTTCTCCGGCGGTACTTCCGGCCTGTCGATCGGCCACGCCTCGCCGGAAGCGGCCGATGGCGGCGCCATCGGGCTGGTCGAGGAGGGCGACACGATCGAGATCGACATCCCCAATCGCCGCATCCACCTTGCCGTGTCGGACGAGGAACTGACACGCCGCCGTGCCGCCATGGAAGCCCGGGGCGATGCTGCGTGGCAGCCGGAGGTGCGTGAACGTTTTGTTTCCGCGGCCCTGCAAGCCTACGCCCTGATGGCCACCTCGGCCGACAAGGGCGCCGTGCGCGACGTCAGCCAGATCCAGCGGCGCAAGTGAGTCTGGCGCTCTGGCTTGGGTTCCTGCTGGCGGCGATCCTGATCGCCGCCACGCCCGGCCCGGGGGTGGTGCTCAGCATGAGCACATCGATGCGCCACGGCTACTGGTCTGCGCTGGTGGCAATCTTTGGCTTACAGGCCGCCATTCTGGCGCATCTGGCCATCGTTGCCGTCGGCTTCGGCGCGTTGATCGCAGCCTCCGAAACCGGGTTTTCGGTTGTCAAGTTCATCGGCGCGCTCGTGCACCAGTTCATCGATCCGGGCCAGTCACTTTGGAACAGTATCTGCTGATCACGGCGACACTCTGTGTGACCGATATCATCGTGATGTCGGCCTATGCGCTGGCGGCTGGTCGACTGGGCCGCTGGTTGCACGACCCCAAGCCATCCGGTTGCAGAACAGGGCATTCGGCGGCCTTTTCATCTCGGCTGGAACGTTCCTGGCCTCTTCTTTGCGCTCGCCATGAACCTCCGTTGTCAACGCGACGCCCTCTGGTGCGTTAATTTAGAGCGGCTGCGAAAGCTGTACTTCCCCCGTCC
>JBFZCS010000068.1:0-9114 GCA_041307825.1 Azonexaceae bacterium | reverse complement strand
TCGGCGTTCAGTACCTCGTTCAGTTCGCGCCAGCAACGTTCCACCTTGGCCAGATTGGCCATGTCGGCCATCGAACAGCCGGCGGCGAGGTCGGGCAGGATGGCGATCTGATTCGGTGCGGTCATGATGTCGGCGACTTCGGCCATGAAGTGGACGCCGCAGAAGATGACGTATTCGGCATCGGCTTGCGCGGCCAGCTTGGACAGCTTCAGCGAATCGCCGGTCAGGTCGGCGTGCTGGTAGACATCGGCACGCTGGTAGTGGTGGCAGAGGATTATGGCCTTCTTGCCTAGTTTGCCGCGGGCGGCAAGGATGCGCTCTGCGCAGTCCGCGTCCGGGAGCTTGTTGAAGGGGGCAAAGGCGATCGGGGAGGATTGCATGCTGTTCTCTTGAGTATCGGTCTGTATTTTTGTTCTGCGCCGGTGGCGGATACGATGCGGCGAATGTTTCAAGTGTCTTCAGTGCGCCCCATGGGGCTGGTTCATTGCTTGGGCGCGCTTTCGCGCGAGTCCGAAGGTCTTGGCTAGCTTTCCCATAATCCGCAACTGTTAGAATTCGAGTCCGATAGTATAGGGCACAGCGAATGGGTCACGATCATCACCATCACGGGCAGCGCGCGTTAACGCCGGGCGACCGCGCCGCCGAGGCGCAGCGCGCGACATGGGTGAGCGTCGCCGTGAACCTGCTGATGACCATTGCGCAGGTGCTGGTCGGCTGGATCGGGAACTCCCAGTCGCTGATCGCCCACGGTCTGCATTCGTTCTCCGATCTTCTTTCCGACTTTCTGGTCATCTACGCGACCCGTCAAAGCGTGCACCCGGCCGACGCGGCCCACCCTTACGGCCACGCGCGGGTCGAAACGGCGGCGACGCTGATCCTTGGCGCCTCGCTGGCCCTGATCGGCGGGGTCATTCTGTGGGAATCGGGAATGCGCCTGCAGCATGTCGAACAGCTTCCCGCGGTCGAGTGGTTGGCATTCTGGGTGGCGGTGGCGACGGTGGTGGTCAAGGAGGGCCTCTACCGTTATCTGATTCGCGTCGCAGAACGCCTGCGCTCGCAACTGCTGACCGGCAATGCCTTGCATACGCGGGCCGACGCGGCGTCGGCGCTGGTGGTCGTCGTGGGCATCGGCGGCGCATTGCTCGGCTGGGGCTTTCTCGACCTGCTGGCGGCGGCGCTGATGGGCTTCATGATCTTGCGCATGGGGGTCGAACTGGCCTGGGGCGCGCTCAAGGAGTTGATCGATACCGGACTCGATGAAGCGCAGGTCGAGGCGATCAGGGCGACTTTGCTGGCAACGCCCGGGGTACGCGGGCTGCATGAACTGCGCACCCGGCGTATGGCGCATCAGGCGCTGGTCGACGCTCATGTGCTGGTCGATGCCCGGATCAGCGTCTCCGAAGGGCACCGGATTGCCGAATCGGCGCGCGCCGGCGTGCTTCGCGAGCATCCCGATGTGCTCGATGTGCTGGTGCATATCGATCCCGAGGATGATCTCGATCCTGATCTTGCCGCCGCCGGTTTGCCTTCCCGCGAGGCTTTACTTGAGGAACTGGCGGATTTGCTGGTCAGTCTGCCAACGCCCGAGCATGTCGTGCTTCACTATCTTGGCGGCCGGGTCGAGGTCGAGGTTTTTCTCGCCCATGATGTGTTTGCCGATATTGCGATGCTCAGGTCGACCGAGGCCGCGCTCGCCGAACGGATCAAGGACCACCCGGCGATCCGCAGCATCTCGTTGAATTTTCGTATCGCACCAGAATAGTGCGCAATACCCCATGTTTGCACGGTGTTGGTGCGCAAAACCAGTGGGTGATTGCCATATCTCTTTGTGGCAAAATGAAATGCTTTGCTGGAGGCCGTTGGCACGCTTTCTGCTAAATCTGATTCGTTAGCTTTTTTTGATTGTCGCCGGCCGCGCCGGTTTTTTGTTCAGTTAGGAGAATGACGGTTATGGCAACCCCGCAAGACGTGATGAAGATGGTCAAGGAAAACGACGCCAAGTTCGTCGATTTCCGTTTTACCGATACCCGTGGCAAGGAACAGCACGTCACCGTGCCGGTCTCCGCCTTTGACGAAGACAAGTTCGAAAACGGCCACGCTTTCGACGGTTCCTCCATCGCCGGCTGGAAGGGCATCCAGGCTTCCGACATGCAGCTGATGCCGGATCCCGCCACCGCCTACATCGATCCCTTCTTCGACGAAACCACCGTCGTCCTGACCTGCGACGTCGTCGATCCCGCCGACGGCCGTGGCTACGACCGCGACCCGCGTTCCATCGCCAAGCGCGCCGAAGCCTACCTTAAGTCCTCCGGCATCGGCGACACCGCCTACTTTGGCCCGGAACCCGAATTCTTCGTCTTCGACTCAGTCGAGTGGAACGTCGACATGTCCGGTTGCAACCTGAAGATCTATTCTTCCGAGGCTGCCTGGACCTCCGGTGAGAAGACCGAAGGCGGCGGCGGCACCGGCCACCGTCCGACCGTCAAGGGCGGCTACTTCCCGGTTCCCCCGGTCGACAGCCTGCACGACATCCGGTCCGCCATGGTTCTGGCCCTCGAAGCCCTCGGCGTGCCGGTCGAAGTTCACCACCACGAAGTCGCCACTGCCGGCCAGTGCGAAATCGGTACCGTGTTCTCCACCCTGGTCAAGCGCGCCGACTGGACGCAAATCCTGAAGTACGTCGTGCACAACGTCGCCCACCAGTACGGCAAGACCGCCACCTTCATGCCGAAGCCGATCGTCGGTGACAACGGTTCCGGCATGCACGTTCACCAGTCGATCTGGAAGGACGGCAAGAACCTGTTCGCCGGTGACGGCTACGCCGGCCTGTCTGAACTGGCCCTGTTCTACATCGGCGGCATCATCAAGCACGCCAAGGCACTGAACGCGATCACCAACCCCGGCACCAACTCCTACAAGCGTCTGGTTCCGCACTACGAAGCGCCGGTCAAGCTGGCCTACTCGGCCAAGAACCGTTCAGCCTCGATCCGCATTCCGCACGTCGCCTCGTCCAAGGGCCGTCGTATCGAAACGCGCTTCCCGGATCCGATTGCCAACCCGTACCTGTGCTTCTCGGCGCTGATGATGGCCGGTCTCGATGGCATCCAGAACAAGATCCACCCGGGCGACCCGGCCGACAAGAACCTGTACGATCTGCCGCCGGAAGAAGACGCGCTGATCCCGACCGTCTGCGCCTCGCTGGAAGAAGCGCTGGCAGCGCTGGAGAACGATCACGAGTTCCTGACCCGTGGCGGCGTCTTCTCCAACGACTGGATCGAGGCCTACATCACGCTCAAGATGGATGAAGTCAACAAGGTCCGCATGACGACGCACCCGGTCGAGTTCGACCTGTACTACTCCTGCTGATCCGGCAAGCCTCGGTGCAAGAAGGGCGGGATTTACTTCCCGCCCTTTTTTTGTCCACGGTTTTGGTGTGCGGTACGTTAACTCCGGTAAACTAAAATGGTTAAGAGGAATGATGACGATGACACGCAGTACCCTTGCTAGCTTTCTTGTTGTGCTTGCCTTGCCGGCTTCGGCACAGACCATTTACCGGTGCACCGACGCGAACGGCGGCATGCTGATCTCGAATACCAAGGTCGACAAGAGCTGCAAGCCGGTGGTCATTACGCAGGATGCGACGATCCCGGCGCCGAGGAAGCCGGCGGGGGCGGCGGCCAATCCGACGCCGGCGGGGTTCCCCAAGGTTCAGGAGGACACCCAGAAGGCGCGTGACACGGACCGCAAGCGCATCCTCGAGCAAGAACTGGCGGGCGAGCAGCGCAGTCTCGATCAGGCGCAGCGCGAACTCACCGAACAGCAGGCAACACGCCCCACCGAGAGCGCTTCCACAACGCTGGATCGCGTCCAGCCTTACCGTGACCGCGTCGCGCAGCATGAGCGCAACATCGTGGCCATCCAGAAGGAAATCTCCGGCCTGCGCTGATCAGGCGCTGTCGGGCCGGACTTTGTACCAGGCGGCGTACAGCGCCGGCAGGAACAGCAGGGTGAGGGCGGTGGCAACGATCAGGCCGCCCATGATGGCGACCGCCATCGGTCCGAAGAAGTCGTTGCGCGAGAGCGGCACCATCGCCAGCACGGCCGCTGCCGCGGTCAGGACGATCGGCCGGAAACGCCGTACCGTCGATTCGATGATCGCTGCGCAGCGGGGTTTGCCCGCCGCCATGTCCTGCTCGATTTGATCCACGAGAATCACCGAGTTGCGCATGATCATGCCGAACAGGGCGATGGTGCCAAGCAACGCCATAAAGCCGAAAGGTTGTCTGAAAATCAGCAGGAACAGCGCGATGCCAATGATCCCGAGCGGCGCCGTCAGCAACACCATGATGACCCGCGAGACACTTTGCAACTGGATCATCAGCACGGTGACGACGACCAGGATGAAGATCGGGATGCCGGCCATGACCGAGCCGGAGCCCTTGGCCGATTCCTCGACCGAGCCGCCGGTGACGATGCGGTAGCCGGGCGGCAGTTCGGCGACTATCCGGTCGATCTGCGGGTGTAGCGCGGCGACGATGGTGGCCGGCTGCGTCGTGCCGTAGAGGTTGCCGCGTACCGTGATCGTTGGCTGGCGGTCGCGGCGCCAGACTAGCCCGGATTCGAAGCTGTAATTGAGACGGGCGATCTGGTTGAGCGGCACGCTATTGCCGCTCCTGGTCGGCACCGCCAGATCGGGGAGGGCCGAAAGCCTGGCGCGCTCCTGGCGATCGCCGCGCAGTACGACATCGATCGTCTTCTGGCCCTCGCGGTAGCTGGTGACGGTGTAGCCGTTGAGCGACATGTTGAGCAGCGCGGCCAGATCCTGGCTCGATACACCGAGCAGACGCGCCTTGTCCTGATCGATTTCGATCTCTACCGCCTTGGACAACTCGCTCCAGTCGACATTGACGTTCGACAGTTCCGGGTTGGCGCGCATAGCCGTCGCCACTTCGCCGGCGATCCGCTGCAGGGTCGGAATATCCTCGCCGGAAACGCGGAACTGGACCGGGTAGCCGACCGGCGGGCCGTTTTCAATGCGGGTGATGTTGCCGCGCACGCCGGAAGCGTCATTTTCGAACAATTTGATCAGTCGACCGCGCAAGGCCTCGCGCGCCTTCACATCGCGCGTCACGATGACGAACTGGCTGACGTTGCTGGCCGGCAACTGCTGGTCGAGGCCCAGGTAGTAGCGCGGCGAGCCGGAACCGAGGTAGGCGATGTGGTGTTCGTGCTGGTCGAATTCCGCCTGGTCGCGGTCCAGCCACGCTTCGAGCCTTCTGGTTTCGGCGTCGATTGCGGTCAGCGAGGCGCCTTCCGGCAGGCGCAGTTCGACATTGAGTTCGAGGCGCGTCGAATTCGGGAAGAACTGCTTCTGCACCTTGCCCATGCCGACGATCGCCAGCACGAACAGCAGCAGCGTGATGCCGATCACCAGCCAGCGCCGCCTGACGCAGGCCCGGACCAGTTTGCGGAAGCGGTTGTAGAAAGGCGTCCCGTAAACGTCGTGATCCTCGCCGTGCGCCAGACCGCCGATGCCGAGTTTTTCCAGACGTTGCGCCAGCGCCGGCCAGCGGCGGGCGATCAGGCCGGGTTTTCGTGGCGCGCGCGGGTCGGGCAGCAGCTTGTAGCCGAGCCAGGGAATCGCCACGACGGCCGCCAGCCACGAGATGAGCAGGGCGATGGCGTTGATCTGGAAGAAGGCGAAGGCGTATTCGCCGGTCGACGATTTGGCGATGGCGATCGGAATGAAGCCGGCGACGGTGACCAGCGTGCCCGACAGCATCGGCCCTGCCGTGCTGGTGTAGGCGAAGGAGGCGGCACGGGTGCGTTCCCAACCCTGTTCCATCTTCACCCACATCATCTCGACGGCGATGATCGCGTCGTCGACCAGCAGGCCGAGGGCGAGCACCAGCGCACCGAGCGAAACCTTGTGCAGGCCGACATTGAACAGGTTCATGGCGAGGAAGGTGGCGGCCAGGACCAGCGGAATGGAGAGCGCGACGACCAGGCCGGTACGCAGGCCGAGGCTGAGGAAGGTCACCAGCAGCACGACGAAGACCGCTTCGGCCAGCGCGCGCACAAAGGCGTCGATCGAGCGCTTGACGGCATCGGGCTGGCTGGCTGCTTCGCCGATCTCGACGCCGATCGGCAGTTTGGCGCGGGCTGCCACCATGTGCGCGCTCAGCGCCTTGCCAAGCTGGATGATGTCGCCGCCGGGCGCCATCGCGACGCCGATCGCCAGCGCCCGCTTGCCGCCGTAACGCACCTCGGGGGCCGGTGGATCGCTGGTGCCACGCCTTACCGTGGCGATGTCGCCGAGACGGAAGCTGCGGCTGCCGCTACGGATCAGGGTGTCGGCAACCGCCTGCACGGTGTCGTAAGCGCCGCCCGGACGAATCTGAATGCGCTCATCCTGCAGTTCGAAAAAACCGGCGCCGGCCACCGCGTTCTGCTGGCTCAGCGCCTGGACGATGGTGGCCTGATCGACGCCCAGGGTCGCCAGCTTGGCGTTCGACAGTTCGACGAAGATCTTTTCATCCTGGACGCCGAAGATTTCCACCTTGCCGACCCCGGGAATGCGCAGCAGGTCGTCGCGCAGACGCTCGGCGATATCCTTCAGTTGCGGGTAATCGAGGCCTTCCGCGGTCAACGCATAAATACTGCCGAAAACGTCGCCGAACTCGTCGTTGAAAAACGGCCCCTGGATGCCGGCCGGCAGGTTCTGGCGAATGTCGCCGATCTTCTTGCGGACCTGGTAGAAGACCTCCGGCACCATGGCCGGCGGCGTGCTGTCCTTGGCGAAGAACATCACGGTCGATTCGCCGGGTCGGGAAAAACTCTGCACGCGGTCGATGAACGGCATTTCCTGCAGCTTCTTCTCGATCTTGTCGGTCAGTTGCCGCTCGACCTGCAGTGCGGAAGCGCCCGGCCAGAAGCTGCGGATCACCATCAGCTTGAAAGTGAAGGGCGGATCCTCGGCCTGGCTCAGGCGGCCATAGGCGACGATCCCCATCACGGCGATGGCCAGCAGCAGAAAACCGACCAGGGTGCGGTGATGCAGCGTCCAGTCGGACAGGTTGAAGCGCTGACTCACCGCTCAGCGCTGCCGTTGCGGGGGCGTGGCGGGTTGGGCATTTACGGCCTGGCCATCGACCAGCCGGCGCTGTCCGGTCAGGATGACCATCTCCCCGGGCTTCAGGCCGCTGGCGATGGCGGCCCCGTCTTCGCGGAAAGCGGCGACCTCGACCGGCCGGATCGTCGCCTTGCCGTCGGCGACCACCCATACCTGCGCACCCTTGCCATGGTCCACGACGGCGGTCAGCGGGACGACGATTGCCGCGCCAGAAGGCGCGCCAAGAATGACGCGGGCGGTCATGCCGAGCTGGGCGGCCGGCGCCGGATCGACAAGGCGAATGCGCGCCGCGTAGGTGCGGGTCGCCGGATCCGCAGCCGCCGCCAGTTCACGAATCTCGCCCGCCATGACGAGGTCAGGCTGGGCCCATAAATTGACCGCGATCTGGCGGGCCGCCTTGAGCTCGGCCAGGCGTCCTTCCGGAATGGCGATCGCCACTTCCTTCTCTTCCGGGCGTGCCAGGCGAAATATTGCCTGACCGGCGCTGACCACCTGGCCGGCGTCGGCCAGCACGGCGGTAATCACGCCCTCGTGCTCGGCGACGAGCGTTCCGTATCCGGCCTGGTTGCCGCTGATCCGGCTCTGCGCGCGCGCCTGCTCCAGTCGGGCCTGGGTGCTGCGGAAGGCATTTTCCTTGGCATCGAAGGCAGCCTGGCTGACGAAGCGCTTGGCCAGCAGGTCGGCGTAGCGGCTGCGCTCGGCGCTGGCCGTGGTGAATTCGCTTTCGGCCGCAGCCACCTGGGCCTCCGCGGCTTGCCGGGAGAGTTGCAGGTCGGCGGGGTCGAGTCGGGCCAGCGTCTGCCCGGCCTTGACCGTCATGCCGCTGTCGACCAGACGGGCGGCGATCTTTCCGCCGACCCGGAAGGACAGGTCGACTTCGTGACGGGCCCGGATCTCGCCGGTATAGACCGTGACGCCGGGACTGCTGGCGCCGGCAGGCTGCACCAGGACTTTCGGGGCAAGCGGCGCTGGCGCCTCGCCATTGCCGCAGGCGCTCAACGCCAGAGCCAGGAAGCTTGCGGCAACAAATGAAACGATCGGACGGGCGAGCATCGGCAGTGCACCAGAATGAATCCCGCAATGATAATGAACGATCGGTCAGTAACGCAACAGTTTCTGCGTGGTTCCGCTGTAATCGTTACAATGGCCACCATGAGTGATGCGCTGAATTCGTTCTCCGGGCTGGATATTCTCGCGTCGACTGTGCTTCTGCTCGATGCGGGGCTGGTCGTCCGCTACGTCAATCCGGCGGGCGAGAATTTGCTTGCCGTGAGCCTGCGCTCGGTGGCCGGCAAGCCGCTGTCGGCGATGTGCACCTGTTCGGCGATTCTGCAGGGGGCGCTCGACAATGCGTTGAACAACAACTGGGGCTATACCGGTCAGAATGTCGAGCTCAAGCGTGGTGACGGCGAACTGCTGCACATCAACTGCACGGTGACGCCGCTGCGTCCGGAGCAGGCGGAAGGCGTGCGCCTGCTGCTCGAACTGCAGCCGATCGAGTATCAATTGGCGGCAACCCGCGAGGAAAATCTCATTGAACAGCAGAAAGCCAGCCGCGAACTGATCCGCAATCTGGCGCACGAAATCAAGAACCCGCTCGGCGGCATCCGTGGTGCCGCGCAGTTGCTCGAGTACGAGTTGAGCAATCCCTCGCACAAGGAGTACACCCAGGTCATCATCAAGGAAGTCGATCGCCTGAAGGACCTGATGCAGCGCCTGTTGACACCGCATCGGACGATGTTGCCGACGACAGTCAACATCCATGAAATCCTGGAGCGCGTGCGCAGCCTGCTGACCGCCGAGTTTCCCGGATCGCTGGCGATGCGCCGCGATTACGACACCAGCCTGCCGGATCTTGTCGGCGACCGCGAGCAGCTGATTCAGGCCGTGCTCAACATCGCGCGCAACGCGGCGCAGGCGATGCATGGCGAGGGCGAAATCGTGCTGCGCACGCGCGTCCTGCGCCAGGTGACGCTGGCCAA
>JBFZCS010000067.1:0-10270 GCA_041307825.1 Azonexaceae bacterium | reverse complement strand
CGAAAGTGTGGAACCCCTTCAGGACTACCGCGAAAAAAATCCCGGCATGCTCTACCTGGAGGGCGACGCCAGCGATGACGACGTTCTGCTGGCCGCCGGCCTGACGGATGCCAAAGGCGTGTTCGCCATTACCGGCGACGATTCGCGCAACCTGATGATCGTCATCACCGCCAAGCAGCTGAAGCCGACCATCCGCGTCGTCGCCCGCTGCTCGGAGCAGCGCAATACCGAGAAAATGCGCAAGGCCGGTGCCGACGCCATCGTCTCGCCCGACTTCACCGGCGGCATGCGCATCGCCTCGGCGATGATCCGCCCGCACGTCGTCTCCTTCCTCGACGAGATGCTGAAGTCCGAGAAAAACCTGCGCATCGAGGAAGTGCCGATCCCGGCCGGTTTCATTCCCAAGCCGATCGGCTCGCTCAAGCTGCGCAGCGCCAACTACGTGCTGCTTGCCGCCCGCGAGCGCAACGGCAACTGGCAGTTCAACCCGGACAAGGATTTCCTGCTCAAGCCCGGCTTCACGCTGATCGCCATGGCCAGCGCCCTTGGTCGCCAGGAGATCGAGGCCCTGCTGATCGACATGCTCAGCTGAGGCAACCCAGCGTAAAGATTACTTGACCAGCGTCACCGGCAAGTCGGTCAGATGCATCAGGCGCGTCGTTACCGACCCCAGCAAGGCGCTACCGATGGCGCCCAGGCCACGTGTGCCGATGACGATCTTGCCGCAGCCGTTTTCCCTGGCGTACCCGGCAATCGTCTCGGGAACAGGGCCCACCAGAACCGCAGAGACATAATCGATACCGGCCTTGTCGAGCAACTCGCGCGCCGACACGAGGGCATCGCCGCCGCGCGTTTGCTGCATCGCCTCGATCTCGCGCATCGGCATATGACTCAGCAACTCCGGCGCGTCGATGGGCGATTGAACATTGATCAGGTGAATCTCACGCCCGGCGCAACCTCCCACGGCGGCAATGGCGTGCTGCACAGCGCGATCTGAATGACTGGAGCCATCCACGGGAAGCAGAATTTTCATGTCGATTACCTTGGACACATTGGATGGTCGGAGTTTAGCCGAATCGGCTTCCATGCGCAGCCCGGGCTCTATCAACGATGCTAAAATTCGGGCCGACTGGCCTTTTGGAGAATTTGATGAAATCGCTGTTTGACGAACGCCGGCTGCATCTCCTGGCAGGCCTGTTGGCCTTTTTTGCCACACCGCTGGCACTCGCCGCAACGGGCGCCGAGGGACCGACCCTGGCGGGCATTCCCGTCGACTTCATTCTTTTCGCCACCACGCTGCTTGGGGTAGCGCTGTTCCACCACCATGTGCTGAAGGTTGCCCTCACCGGCCTGGCCACCATCTCCATCTACAAGATCCTGTTCACCGGCTTCAAGGCCGGCACCGGGCTGGCCGGCTTTGGCCTGCACATGGCGCACGAGTGGGTGCTGCTGGCCAATCTGCTCGGTTTGCTGGTGGGCTTCGCGCTGCTGGCGCGCCACTTCGAAGACTCCGGTGTGCCGGAAGTGTTGCCGAAGCTATTGCCGGAAGGCTGGCTCGGCCCCTTTGTGCTGTTGGTCATCATCTTCGTGCTCTCCGGCTTCCTCGACAACATCGCGGCGGCGCTGATCGGTGCCACCGTGGCGGCGAGCGTGTTCAAGCGCAAAGTACACATCGGCTACCTGGCGGCCATCGTCGCCGCCTCCAATGGGGGAGGTGCCGGCTCAGTGGTCGGCGACACGACCACGACCATGATGTGGCTTGATGGCGTCAGCCCGCTCGACGTTGTCGCAGCCTATGTCGCCGCCAGCGTCGCGCTGGTGGTGTTCGGCATCCCGGCGGCGCTGCTGCAGCACAAGCACATGGCGATCGGCCGAGACTTCCAAGCCACACACCATATCGACTGGGCACGGGTGTGCATCGTCGGCTTCATCCTCGTCGCCGCCATCGTCACCAACGTCACCGTCAATCTGAAATTCGCCGCCGCGGCCGAGCACTTCCCCTTCCTCGGCGCGGCCATCTGGGTGGCGCTGCTGGTGGCGGTGCCACTGCGCAAGCCGGAATGGAGCCTGATTCCGGGGGCTTTCAAAGGCTCGGTTTTCCTGCTTTCGCTGGTCACCTGCGCCTCGATGATGCCGGTGGAAGCACTGCCGCCCGCCTCGTGGCCGACTGCGCTGGCGCTGGGCTTCATTTCCGCCGTGTTCGACAACATCCCGCTCACCGCGCTGGCACTGAAACAGGGGGGCTTCGACTGGGGCTTCCTCGCCTACGCCGTCGGCTTCGGCGGCTCGATGCTGTGGTTCGGCTCCTCGGCGGGCGTCGCGGTGGCCAACCTGTTTCCCGAGGCCAAGTCGGTCGGCCAGTGGCTGCGCCACGGCTGGTTCATCGCCGTCGCCTACGTTGTCGGCTTCTTCTTCATGCTGGCTGTACTGGGCTGGCATCCGCACGAGAAACACAAGGACGACCTGCCCGTCCCATCCGCTGCTACCTTGGCCGCACCGATGCCGTCCTTGCCGGTTGACGGACGCAACTGATGCGCCTTGCCCTGCTCGGCCTGATCTTCCTGCCGCTTTCAGCATTCGCGGCAGGCAGCGACGTGGTCGGTGAAAACCTGCTGTGGCTGGCCATCATCCTGCTCGCCGCCCGCCTGTTCGCGCCGCTCGCCGAGAAAATCGGCTTTCCCGCCGTGCTCGGCGAACTGCTGCTCGGCGTCGTGCTCGGCAATCTCGGCCTGCTCGGCTTCCACTATTTTGACACCATCGCCCGCGACCCGATCATCATGTTCATGGCCGAGCTCGGGGTCATCATCCTGCTGCTGCAGATCGGCCTCGAAACCCGACTCGGTGACCTGGTCAGCGTCGGCATGCGCGCTTCCGCTGTCGGTTCGGTCGGCATCGTCATCCCCTTCGTGCTCGGCGCCTTCGTCGCCGGTCCGCTGGTGCTGCCAGGCATGGAGTTCAACGCCTACCTGTTTCTTGGCGCGACGCTGGCCGCCACCTCGGTCGGCATCACCGGCCGCGTCTTCCGCGACCTCGGCAAGCTGAAAATGCCGGAGGCGCAGATCGTGCTAGGCGCCGCGGTGATCGACGACGTCCTCGGCCTGGTCATCCTGGCGGTGGTTTCCAGCCTGGTCGAGGCCGGCACGGTCAGCGTGTTCGAAGTGACGATGATCATCGCCAAGGCAGTGATCTTCCTCGGCGGCTCGATCGCCCTCGGCCGCGCCGTCGCGCCGCACCTGCTGCGCTGGGTGTCGCGGCTGGACAACAGTCATTCGATGCTCTTTTCGCTGGTCCTCGTCGTCGGCCTGTTCATGGCCTGGCTGGCGCACGCCGTCGGGCTGGCGCCGATCATCGGCGCCTTTGCCGCCGGCCTGCTGTTCGAGCCAGTGTTCCTCAAGGAATTCGAGACGCCGAAGCTGGTGCAGGATATCGAGCCGCTGCTGCCTGCTGCGGTCGACGCCGAAAAAATGCAAAAAATCAGGGCCGTACTCGCCCGCCACACCAGCCACCAGCACGAGCACATGCTCGAGCCGATCGGCTATTTCTTCGTGCCGGTTTTCTTCGTCCTGACCGGCATGCAGGTCGACCTGACCGCGCTCGCCGACCCCAAGGTGGCCGCCGTCGCGCTCGGCATCACGGTGGCCGCGGTAGTCGGCAAGTTGGCGGCCGGCTTCGTTGCCGGCAAGGGCATGAACCCATGGCTGGTCGGCTGGGGCATGGTGCCGCGCGGCGAGGTGGGCCTGATTTTCGCGATGGTCGGCAAGAAACTCGGTGTCATGAGCGAGGCGATGTTCTCGGTGATCGTCATCATGGTCATCCTGACCACGCTGCTGACGCCGCCGATCCTCACCGTCCTGCTGCGCCGACAGGCCGCCCGGAACTGAGCGCGTGCTCGCCCTGACCCCGGAGCAGAAGCGCCGGCGCTGGCTGGCACTGGGGGTGGTGGCGCTGGCCTACGTGCTGTCCTTCTTCCAGCGCTTCGCGCCGGCCGGCATCGCTCAGGATCTGGCAAGCGCCTTCTCGACTTCGGCGGCCTCGCTCGGCGTGCTGGCGGCGACCTATTTCTACGTTTACACGGTGATGCAGATTCCCACCGGGATTCTCGCCGACACCCTCGGCCCGCGGAAGATTCTCGCGCTCGGCGCCATCGTCGGCGGGCTCGGAAGTTTCATGTTCGGGCTGGCGCCTTCACTCGACTGGGCGCTGGCCGGACGCACGCTGATCGGCCTCGGCGTTTCGGTCACCTTTATCGCCATGCTCAAGCTGATCGCCGTCTGGTTCGAGGAAAACCGCTTCGCGACCATGGTCGGCATCGTCATGCTGGTCGGCAACATGGGCTCGGTGCTCGCCGGCGCGCCGCTCTCCGGGCTGGCGCAGGCAACCGGCTGGCGCGGCGTGTTCATCGGCGTCGGCGTCGCTTCGCTGCTCCTGGCCGCCGCCTGCTGGCTGATCGTCCGCGACCGGCCGGATGCCGGACACGATGCGCCGGTACCGAGATTCGACCGGACCGTGGTTCTCTCGGCCTTGCTTTCCGTACTCAGGAATCGCGCGACGTGGCCGGCCATCGCCGTCAATACCGGCATGTCCGGCTCCTTCTTCGCCTTCGCCGGGTTGTGGGCGGCCCCCTACCTGATGCAGGTACATGACATGACGCGAACGGTGGCGACGACCCATCTCTCGCTGTGGTTCGGCGGCTTCGCGGTCGGCTGCTTCTTCATCGGCGCCTTGTCCGACCGCATCGGCCGGCGCAAGCCGGTCCTGATCGTAACCTCCCACATTTATGCGGCGATCTGGCTGATCTGGCTGTCCGGCGCCATCATGCCGCTATGGCTGTCGTATTCGCTGTTCGCCCTGACGGGTCTGATGACCGCGGGCTTCAGCCTGACCTGGGCCTGCGCCAAGGAGGTCAACCCGCCCCTGTTGTCCGGCATGTCGACCAGCGTCGCCAACATGGGCGGCTTTCTTGCCGGCGCCTTGCTGCAACCGCTGGTCGGCTGGATCATGGATCTCGGCTGGCATGGCGAAATGCTCAACGGCAGCCGCTTCTACGATCTCGCCGCGTGGCGCAGCGGCGTGCTGGTCATCACATTGTTCGCGCTGCTCGGCGCCATCGGCACCTGGTGGATACGCGAAACGCGCTGCCGCAACATCTGGAAGCCGGCCTGATCCCGGATCCCGGTCACTTCTCGACGAAGGCGCGCTCGATCACGTAGTCGCCAAGTTCGCCGGTGTAGTGGCGGGCCACCTTGAAACCGCGGGCATCGAGCATGGCGGCGGTGTCGGCCAGCATGGCCGGGCTACCACAGATCATTGCGCGATCCGTCGCCGGATCGAGCGGCGCCTCGCCAATGTCGGCGAACAGTTTGCCGGATTCGATGAGGTCGGTCAGGCGACCTTCGTTGTGGAACGGCTCACGCGTCACGGTCGGGTAGTAGATCAGCTTCTCGCGCACCCACTCGCCGAAGAACTCGTGACTGGCGATGTCATGCTCGATGTAGTCACGGTAGGCCAGCTCACTGGTCCGGCGCACTCCATGAATCAAGACGACCTTCTCGAAGCGCTCGTAGGTTTCCGGGTCGTGGATCAGGCTCATGAACGGGGCCAGGCCGGTGCCGGTGGCGAACATGAACAGGCGCTTGCCCGGCTTGAGGTCGCGCAGGACCAGCGTGCCGGTCGGCTTCTTGCTGACAATGATCGGGTCGCCCGGCTGCAAGTGCTGCAGCCTCGATGTCAGCGGGCCATCGGCCACCTTGATGCTGAAAAACTCGAGATGTTCATCGTGGCTGGCGCTGGCAATGCTGTAGGCGCGGGTCAGCGGGCGGCCCGCAACCTCGAGGCCGACCATCACGAACTGGCCGCTGGTGAAGCGCAGACCCTGGTCGCGCGTCGTCCGGAAGGAGAACAGCGTGTCATTCCAGTGATGGACGGAAAGTACAGTTTCGGTGGCGAGGGTAGTCATGTCATGGCTCCAATCCATAATCTGACAAACTTCTGCGTCAGGCGTTGCACAATCGACCCATGTAGCGATAATCAGGAGGCTGGCATGATCAGGATGGCCGCCCGACTTGCGCAGGAAGGCAACATTAGCGTATACTTATATTTATGAAAACGAAACTGATTTTTGCCCTTTTTTGTGCGTTGACCGCGACCGCAGGGAATGCCGCGCCAACCGTCAATGCAGAGGTCTTGCCGACCATCGTCATCAAGCAGCACACGGTCGCCAAGACCTTGCCGGTCGAATCGCTGGTCGAGGCGGTGCAGCAGGCCACGGTCGGCGCCCAGATTTCCGGGCGCATTCTCGAAGTCAAGGCCGATGCCGGACAGCAGGTAAAAAAGGGCGAGGTGCTGATGCGCATCGATGCGCGTGAAGCCGAGGAAGCGGCGCGCGCGGCCGACGCGCAGTACGCCAACGCCAAACTCAATTACGAACGCAACAAGAGCCTCAAGGAACAGAAGTTCGTCAGCCAGGCCGCGGTCGACAAGGCAAAAAGCGATTACGACGCCGCCGCCGCCAACCGCGCCGCGGCCAGCGCCAGCCAGAGCCACGGCACCGTCGTCGCGCCGATGACCGGCATCGTCGCCCGCCGTCTGGCCGAAATGGGCGACATGGCCACTCCTGGCAAGCCGCTGTTCATCATTTACGAGCCGGGCAGCCTGCGCGTTACCGCCAGCGTGCCGCAGTATCGCCTGAAGGACATGCGCGGCGTCAAGGCTGCGCGTGTCGAATTCACCGAGCTGGACAAATGGGTCGATGCGACGTCGGTAACCATCCTGCCGACCGCCGATGCCTCGACCCACGTCTCGCAAGTTCGTGTCGGTTTGCCGGCGGTGCCGGAAGCCACACCGGGGATGTTCGCCCGCGTCCACTTCATCATCGGCCAGGGTGACAAACTGACCGTGCCGGCACGCGCCGTGCTGCGCCGCGGGGAAGTCACGGCGGTATACATATTGAACGCCGACGATCGCCTCAGCCTGCGCCAGTTGCGCCTGGGCGAAGTCGTCGGCCAGGGCGAGGTCGAGGTACTGGCCGGCCTTGCGGCAGGCGAAAAGGTGGTGACCGACCCGGTCAAGGCCGGCATTCAACTCAAGTCGGGCAAATAAGCGATGAGCCACAAAGCGGGTTCGCCCGATCAGAAGATGGGCATCTCAGGGCGCACTGCCGCCACCTTCCAGAACTCGCGGATGACCCCATTGCTGGCGCTGGTCGCCTTCATGCTTGGCCTGTTCGCCGTCCTCGTCACACCGCGCGAGGAGGAACCGCAGATCGACGTGACGATGGCGGATATTTTGGTCTCCTTTCCCGGCGCCTCGGCTGAAGACGTCGAGAATCTGATCTCCCGACCGGCCGAGCAGGTGCTGTCGCGACTGCACGGCGTCGATCACGTCTATTCGGTGTCGCGACCCGGCATGGCGGTCATTTCGGTGCAGTTCGACGTCGGCCTGAAATACCTTGACGCGGTGGTCCGTCTGCACGACACCGTGCAATCGCACCGCGACTGGCTGTCGCCCAACCTCGGCGTACTGGAACCGGTGGTCAAGCCGCGCGGCATCGACGACGTGCCCATTCTCTCGTTCACCTTCTGGACGAAGGACCCCAATCGTTCGGCATTCGAACTGCAACAGGTGGCGCGCGCCGTCGAAATCGAACTCAAACGGATCAAGGGCACGCGCGACGTATCGACCATCGGCGGCCCCAACCACGCCATTCGCGTGCTGATGGACGTCGAACGGATGAACGCCTTCGGGGTCACGCCGCAGGAAATCGTCGCCGCGCTGAAGGTGTCGAACGCCTTGCAACCCTCGGGCAACATCACGACCGGCAACCTCGACCTCCTCGTGCAGACCGGTACTTATATCGAATCGGCGGCCGACGTCAAGGAACTGGTCGTCGCCGTTCGCGGCAGCGCCAACGAGCGCAAGCCGGTGTTCATGAGCGACGTCGCGACGGTCGAGGACGGCCCCGACCAGCCCAAGGCCTACGCCTGGTTCGGCGGCAAGGAAGGTGAGTTTCCGGCGGTGACCCTGCAGATGTCGAAGCAGCCGGGGGTCAATGCCGCCGACATCGCGGTGGCCGCGATCAAGCGTATCGAGAGCCTGAAAAACACCGTCATTCCGGAAGGCGTCGAAGTCACCGTAACGCGCAACTACGGCGCCAGCGCCACCGAAAAGGCGCAAAAGCTGATCGGCAAGCTGATCTTCGCCACCGCCTTCGTCGTCCTGCTGGTCTTCTTCGCGCTCGGCTGGCGCGAGGCGCTGATCGTCGGCATCGCCGTAACCCTGACCCTCGCCGCGACGCTGTTCGCCTCCTGGGCCTGGGGCTTCACGCTGAACCGCGTATCGCTGTTCGCACTGATCTTCTCGATCGGCATTCTGGTCGACGATGCCATCGTCGTCGTCGAGAACATTCACCGCTGGCAGGCTCTGTACCCCGAAAAGAGCTTGTTCGAGATCATCCCGCCCGCCGTCGATGAAGTCGGCGGTCCGACCATCCTCGCCACGCTGACCGTCATCGCCGCGCTGCTGCCGATGGCCTTCGTCACCGGCCTGATGGGGCCGTACATGAGCCCAATCCCGATCAACTCGTCGATGGGCATGGCGATTTCACTGGTCATCGCCTTCGTCGTGACGCCCTGGCTGGCGCTGAAATTCATGCGCCCGGCGAGCGCCACACACGGGCATCAACCCTCGAAGCTCGATGCCCGTCTGGACAGCACTTTCCGCAAGCTGCTGACCCCCTTCCTCGACCCGCTGAAAGGTGGCGCGGCACGGGTCAAACTCGCCGTGGTCGTCGTGCTGCTGATCCTCGGTTCGGTGTCGCTGGCGTATTTTCAGGTGGTCGTCCTGAAAATGCTGCCGTCCGACAACAAGGGCGAATTCCAGATCATTCTCGACATGCCGGTCGGCACGCCGGTCGAGGAAACGGCGCGGGTGTTGCAGGAAATCGGCAGCGAACTGACGCCAATTCCCGAAGTAACCAATTTCCAGGCCTATGCCGGCACCGCCAGTCCGATCAATTTCAATGGCCTGGTTCGGCAGTATTATCTGCGCGCCGCACCGGAAAAGGGTGACATCCAGGTCAACCTGATCGACAAGCACCAACGCTCCCTGAAAAGTCACGACATCGCCGTTTCGGTGCGCGAACGCGTCGAGGCGATCGGCAAGCGGAGTGGCGGCGTCGCCAAGGTCGTCGAAGTGCCGCCCGGACCGCCGGTCATGTCGCCCATCGTCGCCGAGGTCTACGGCCCGGACTACAAGGGCCAGATGGCGGTCGGCAAGCAGGTGCGCGGCGTGTTCGAGAAGACGCCGGACATCGTCGCGGTCGACGACTATATCGATGCCGATTCCCGCAAATTCGTGCTGCATGTGTCGCAAAGCAAGGCGGCGCTGCTCGGCGTCGCGCAGAGCGATATCGTCGAGGTGGTCAGCATGGGCCTCACCGGACAGGACGTCACCCCGGTGCGCAACACCGAGTCGAAATTCGAGATCCCTGTGCGCGTCACGCTGCCGGCCGAAAAGCAGTCCACCCTCGACGCTCTCCTGAAGCTCCGCGTGCGTTCGCGCGACGGCAATCTGGTGCCGGTTTCCGAACTGGTCGAGGTGCGCGAGGCGACGCGCGAGAAAGCGATTTATCACAAGGATCTGGTGCCGGTGGTCTATGTCGTCGGCGACATGGGCGGCAAGATCGATTCACCGCTTTACGGCATGTTCGACATCCGCTCGCAAGTCAACGGCATGGAACTCAAGGAAGGCGGCACGCTGGGCGAATGGTTCCTGCGCCAGCCGACCGACCCCTACGCCGGCTACGCCATCAAGTGGGACGGCGAATGGAAGGTGACCTACGAAACCTTCCGCGACATGGGCATCGCCTACGCGGTCGGCCTGATCCTGATCTATTTGCTGGTCGTCGCCCACTTCGGCAGCTACCTGGTGCCGCTGATCATCATGGCGCCAATCCCGCTGACCATCATCGGGGTCATGCCTGGCCACGCGCTGTTCGGCGCCCAATTCACCGCCACCTCGATGATCGGCATGATCGCGCTGGCCGGCATCATCGTCCGCAACTCAATCCTGCTCGTCGAATTCATCCGGCAGCAGGCGGCTGAAGGCATGCCCCTCCGTGACGCGGTGATCCAGTCGGCGGCGGTGCGCGCCAAGCCGATCGCGCTGACCGCGCTGGCCGCCATGCTCGGCGCCCTGTTCATCCTCGACGACCCGATCTTCAACGGGCTGGCAATCAGCCTGATTTTTGGCATACTCGTTTCCACCCTGCTCA
>JBFZCS010000066.1:0-3483 GCA_041307825.1 Azonexaceae bacterium | reverse complement strand
TCCAGCAACGCCAGCAGGCCGGGGCGCAAGGTCAGCAGATGGCCGGCCAGATTGCCGCTGTCCACCGTCGAGATGTAAGCCGGGTGCAGCGGGCGCAGGGTTTGCGTGTCGTACCAGTTGTAAAAGTGGCCGCGATGGCGTTCCAGGCCGGCCATGCTGGCCAGGCTGTTGGCGGTGCGTTCGAGCAGTTGCCCGGTCGGGATGTAGCCGAAATCGTGCGCCGACAGATTGGCCAGCAGCGCCAGCCCCATATTGGTCGGCGAGGTGCGATGCGCCAGCGTGGCGGCGCGGTATTCCTGGTAATTGTCCGGCGGCAGCCAGTGGTCATCCGGGCCGACGAAAGTCTCGAAATAAGCCCAGGTCTTGCGCGCGATGCGGCCAAGATAGTGCGTCTGTTCGGCGCTCAGCCGCGCCACGCGGCGCGGCAGCGGCAGGCTGATCCACCAGGCGATGGCGGGGGAGAGCAGCCAGAGCAGCAGAATCGGCCCGGCCAGCGGCAGCGCGGCCGGATTCATCACCGCCAGCCAGCTCGCCGTGGCGATGGCCAGCACGGGCGCGAACGCCATGGCGCGCAATACGGCGAGCGGATCGTCGCGGCGGGTCGGGTCTTGATCGCCGGAGGCCTTCCATTCCAGCAGCCGTTGCTGCGTGAACAGCAGACGACCGAGCGTGCGCAGCGCTGCATCCAGGCTGTAGGCCGCTTCATGCGGCAGCGTGACAAGGGCGAATCCGGTTTGCAGCAAACGCTGGACGGCGGCGTGCGCGGTCGCCGCGAAATGTTGGCCAGGGCGCATGTCGTCCGGTTTGCGCAGCACATCCAGCAGGCTGGCAAACACCGGCGGGATCAGCAAAATGCCGAGCACCGCCAGGGTCCAGAACAGGGGCGAGGCAAACAGCGTCCAGCCGAGCAGCAACATCAGCGTCAATGCCGCCGGCGCCAGGCTGCGGCGCAGGTTATCCAGCAACTTCCAGCGTGACAGCAGGCTCAGCGGATTCCGCCGCCAGCACCCATGCGCGTCCGGCGCCCAGGGCAGCAGCCAGGCGACGAGTTGCCAGTCGCCGCGAATCCAGCGATAGCGTCGATCGACGTCGGCGCCGTAGCTGGCCGGATATTCCTCGTACAACTGCACGTCGCTGAGCAAGCCGGCGCGGGCGTGGCAGCCCTCCAGCAGATCGTGGCTGAGTATGCGGTTTTCCGGAAAGCGGCCAGCAAGCGCCTGCTCGAACGCCGCGACGTCGTAAATACCCTTGCCGACGAAGGAGCCTTCCTGGAACGCGTCCTGATACACATCGGACACCGCCCGCGTGTACGGGTCGATGCCTGGCTCGCCGCCATTCAGGCGGGCATAGCGCGATTGCTCGGCGACCGGCAGGCTAGCGCTGACGCGCGGTTGCAGGATGCCGTAGCCGGCGTTGACGCGGCCTAGCACCGGGTCATAGACGGCGCGATTGAGCGGATGCGCCATGGCGCCGACGAATTGCCGCGCGGCTTCGCGCGGCAACTGCGTGTCGGTATCCAGCGTGATGACATATTTCACGCCGGCCAGGATGGCGGTGTCGCCGATCAGTAAAGCGAAAGCCTCGGTTTGGCCCGCGCGCAGCAGGGCGTTCAGGTCCGCCAGCTTGCCGCGCTTGCGCTCGTAGCCCATCCAGATGCGGTCATGCGGGTTCCACCGGCGCGGACGATGTAGCAGGAAGAACGTGTCATTACGGCCTGCCGAGTATTGCCTGTTCAGCGCTTCGATCCGCTCGGTCGCCAAGGCCAGCAAGGCCGCGTCTTGCGGCAGGGTTTCCTCGGCGGCATCGCGAAAGTCGGTCAACAGGGCGAAGTGCAGATTGGCCTCACGATTGGCCAGAAAACGCACTTCCAGTGCCTCGATCAGATGTTCGACGTTTTGCGGGCTGGTTAGCAGCGTTGGCACCGCCACCAGCGTGCGGTATTGCGGCGGGATGCCGGCGGAAAAATCCATCCGCGGCAGTGGACGTGGCGACGCCAGCAAGGTGGCCAGCCAGTTCACCAGCGCAGATGCAAGCTGCCCCGTGGCGAGCAGGGCGAGGAGGCCGATCAGCAGCAGCGCCCAGACGGCGACGCCGTTCAACCAGGCCCGCGCCAGCAGCCCGGTGCTGAGCAGCAGCGTCAGCAGCGTGATCGCGCCCAGATAAAGCAACAATGGACGCCGGCTGGCCCATCGCCGTAGCCGGGCGGTGAACGGCGGATGCGCGCCGCAGATATGTTCCAGTTCACGGCGGCCGTGGTCGATCAGGTAATAGCCGACGTGCGCGCGGCGGTCGGCCTTGCCCAGCGTTGCCGCGCTCGCCCGCGCGAGGTCGATGGCGCTGTCGGCCACCTGTTCTTCGGCCAGCCTGCTTGCTTTGGCGATCGTCTCAACCACATGGCGATAGCCGTCGCGACTGGCGAAATCCATGCCGGCATAGGCGGCGACCGGGTCGCGGCGCAGGGTGCTTTCGACCACGCTCATCGCTTCGACGAACTCGCGCCAGTCCAGCGTGCTCAACAAGCGCAGGCTGCCGATGCTATTGCTGATCGAGACCTGGTCAGCCGCTTGCTGCTGATTGCCGGCGCGGACCAATTGCTCGATGTTGAGACCCGCATCGGCCAGTTGCTGTTCGATCCAGGTCAGCGGCAGGCTTAGCGCCGGACCCTGGCCTTGCAGGCGGCGCGCCAGTTCCGAGATGAACGGCGGCGACATCGGCGGTTTCGAGTGCGCCATGTCGGCGATCACCAGAATCAGATTCTTCGGATCCTGACGCGCGACTTCCGCCAGCGTTTCCGCCCAGCCAATGGCCAGATCGCGTTCCTTTCTGCCCGCCGCGATTCGCACCGCAACCCGGCGCAGATTCTCGATCAGCGCCAGGCGCAGCATGATCGGGATCGCCCACAACTCACCCAGGCGCAAGGGCGTCACGGTCTGATAGGTGGCGACGAAGCGGCGCAGGCTGTCCGGGTCGACGCGTCCATCGCCATGCGCGATGGTTTCCAGCGCGATGTCGTATACCCGCGGCAAGCCGCTGGAAACGCCCTCGGCCAGGCTGGGCAGTTCACGGCTGTAGCCTTTCGGCAAGTGGCGGCGGGCGGTGCGGATCTGCTCTTCGATCAGATACAGATTGTCGAGCAACCATTCGGCGGCCGGGGTGACGCGGTGCTTGGCGACGACCGCCCGAGTCAATTGGCGGCAGGTCTCGACCAGCACCACCTCGTTGGCATCCAGTCGCGCCAGCAGTTGGTCTGCCCGCCGTCCCGCCGCGATGCGGTGCGCATCCGCCAGTCGTGCGCCGTGCTGCGCCATCTGGTCGGCGCTGAACAGCTCGGCGCGCAGCGGCGCTTCTTCAGGTGATGAGGTACGTGGCATGCCATGACTGCGAAGCCGCGATTTTACCTGGCGCCAATATTCGGAGAGCTTTGCCATGATCAATCCCCGAGCAATTCGGCCACCGCTTCAAGTTGCTCCACACGCTGCGCCA
>JBFZCS010000065.1:0-7147 GCA_041307825.1 Azonexaceae bacterium | reverse complement strand
ACGGGGCGCCAGCGCGCTGAGCTTCCTGGGCGATGATTTCACGGGCCTGGCGCTTGGTGCCAACGAACAGGATGGTGCCGCGCTTGGCGGACAGCTTCTTGACGAAAGTCATGGCTTCGTTGTACTTGGCCAGGGTCTGTTCGAGGTTGACAATGTGGATCTTGTTGCGGGCGCCGAAGATGTACGGGGCCATCTTGGGAGACCAGAAACGGGTCTGGTGACCGAAATGGACACCGGCCTCCAGCATTTCACGCATGGTTACGGACATACAAAAACTCCTTTAAGGGTTGAACCGCCATCCGCCTGAAACGCCCGCCAGTCTTGCAGTCTGGCAGACACCCTTAATCGGCGGATGTGTGGATTGATTGCACACCTCACGTGTGCAACCGCTTTTTCGAGCCTTTGGACTCGGAAAAACCTTTGAATTATAGCATCGTCAAGGGTTGCAAATAAAGCTCAATAGCCGTTCTGTTTCAATGAAAGCAACTGCAGCATGCGCGCCAGATACGGTTGCCAGTCGGGCATCCGCAAGCCGAAATCGTGTT
Source organism: Azonexaceae bacterium (assembly GCA_041307825.1). Taxonomy (GTDB): domain Bacteria; phylum Pseudomonadota; class Gammaproteobacteria; order Burkholderiales; family Rhodocyclaceae; genus Azonexus. Next base: position 6,602 of record JBFZCS010000065.1, on the reverse strand, counting down.
CTAGGCGCGCGCAATCGAGCCGGGAATTCAGCGGGCGGGCGGCGGCGGTCGGATATTCGCTGCTTGGGATGGCGCGAATCGCCTCGGGCGTCAATCGCAGGTCGAAACCGGGCATCGGGCTGGCCAGCGCGACGATGGTGGTGGCAAATTCGTGCCAACTGACCGGTCGACCGCAACAGAGGTGGTAAAGCCGCTGCTCTTCGCGCTTCATCGCCCCGCCCTGGCGCAGCATGGCAAGGGCGACGCCGGTGACCGTCGCGATCAGCGCCGCCGGCGTCGGCGAGCCGACTTGGTCAGCGACCACATTCAGCGTTTCCTTTTCACGCGCCAGGCGCAGGATGGTCTTGACGAAATTTCCGCCACGCGCGCCGAAGACCCAACTGGTCCTGAAAATGACGGACCTGCAGGACACGGCCCGGATCGCCGCTTCGCCGGCCAGTTTGGACCGGCCATAGACGCTCTGCGGCAGCGTCGGATCGTCCTCGAGGTAAGGCCCGGCCTTGGCGCCATCGAACACGTAGTCGGTCGAGTAATGGATCAGCAGGGCGCCCAGCTTCAAGGCCTCTTCCGCCAGCACGCCCGGCGCTTCCCCGTTGATCCGCATGGCCAGTTCCGGTTCGGCTTCGGCGCGATCGACCGCCGTGTAGGCCGCCGCGTTGACGATCACCGACGGCCTGGTTCGCCTGATCACTGAACACAATTGATCGAAGTCTGTCAGATCGCACTCGGAACGCCCGCAGGCAATCATTTCGCCGTGTGGCGCCAGGGAGCGCTGAAGTTGCCAGCCGACCTGACCGTCCTTGCCCAGAAGAAGAATACTCATCGTTACCCGGTTGTGATGCGCGAGTCGCCATTATGCCATCCGCACCCCAGCCGGCTTTGAAAAACAAAGCCTATCCTTTATCCTTGCCCTTCACCAATCGTTCAGCCAGCCCCATTTATGAGCATTTCCATCAAGACGCCCGAAGAAATCGAGAAAATGCGCGTTGCCGGCCGCCTCGCCTCCGAAGTTCTCGACTACATCGAGCCCTTCGTCAAGGCCGGCGTCACCACCAACGAACTCGACCGCCTCTGCCACGACTATACGGTCAATGCGCTGGATGCCGTTTCCGCGCCCCTTGATTACGCGCCCTCCGGCTACAAACCCTATCCGAAGTCCATCTGCACCTCGGTCAATCATCAAGTCTGCCACGGCGTGCCGGGGGATCGCGTGCTGAAGAGCGGCGACATCATCAACCTCGATGTCACCCCGATCAAGGACGGATACCACGGCGACACCAGCCGGATGTACCTGATCGGTGACGTCTCGATCCAGGCGAAGCGGCTGTGCGAGATCACTTTCGAGTGCCTCTGGCTGGGCATCTCCGTCGTTCGTCCCGGTGGCCATATCGGTGACATCGGCGCCGTCATCCAGAAGCACGCGGAAAAGAACGGCTACTCGGTGGTTCGCGAGTTCTGCGGCCACGGCATCGGCGCCAGGTTCCACGAGGATCCGCAGGTGACCCACTACGGCAAGACCGGCACCGGCGCACGGATGGAGCCCGGCATGATCTTCACCATCGAGCCGATGATCAACGCCGGCAAGGCCGCCATTCGCGAACTGGCGGACGGCTGGACCATCGTCACCAAGGACCACAGCCTTTCCGCGCAATGGGAACATACCGTCCTGGTGACGCCTGCCGGCTACGAAGTCCTGACGCTGTCGGCCGGCTGCCGCCCCAAACCTGACTGGATCGCCTGATGAGCGTTGACCTTGCTGCCCTGCGCAGCGAAGTCAAGGCCGGGCAACAGGCCCTGCGCGAATCCTATGCGCTGACCAACGACGCCCAGGACCTGCTCCGGACGCGTTGCCGGCAGGTTGATGACGTCCTCACCCGCCTCTGGGCAGGCCTCGATTTCCCGGCGACGCTGACGCTCGCCGCGGTCGGCGGCTACGGGCGCGGCGAGCTTTTTCCGTCTTCCGACATCGACCTCCTGATTCTCCTGCCGCATGAACCAGACGCCGCGCTGCAGGAACGGCTGGAACGCCTGGTCGGCCACTTCTGGGACATCGGTCTCGAAATCGGACACAGCGTGCGCACGGTGCAGCAATGCCTCGACGAGGCGGCCGGCGACATTTCGGTGCAGACCGCCCTGGTCGAGGCCCGCCTGCTCACCGGCAACGAAAGCCTGTTCGCCACCTTCCAGAAGCGCCTGCGCGGCAACCTCGATCCACTGCTGTTCTACGAACGCAAGCGCCTCGAGCAACAGGAACGCTATCTGCGCTTCAACGAAACGCCCTACAGTCTCGAACCAAATTTCAAGGAAGCGCCGGGCGGCCTGCGCGACCTCCAGGTCATTTTCTGGGTCGCGCGCGCCGCCGGTTTTGGAACCAGCTGGGCCGATCTCGAGAAAAATGGCTTCCTGACCGGCGAAGAACTGAAGCACGTCGAGCGCTGCGAGGAGTATCTGCGCCATCTGCGTATCCGCCTGCATCTGATGGTCGGACGCCGCGAAGACCGCCTGCTGTTCGATTACCAGAACACGCTGGCCGCCCAATACGGTTTCGAATCGACCCCGGCGAAGCGGGCATCCGAGCGCTTGATGCAGGGCTACTACCGCAATGCCAAGGCCATCACGCTGACCAACACGATCCTGATGCAGAACATCGGTGCAGCCCTGGCGCCCGAAAACGAGCAACTTCCGCAACCGATCGATGCCAATTTCCAGTCGGTCGGCGGTCTGCTCGATATTCGCGACGACAATGCCTACAACCTCGACCCGGCGCTGATCCTCAACAGTTTCCTGGTCATGCAGGAACACTCCGATCTGCATGGCATGACGGCCCGCACCCTGCGCGCCCTGTGGCGGGCGCGCGAACTCATCACCCCGGCGTTTCGCGCCAAACCCGCGCACCGCGCCGCCTTCGTCAAGCTGTTGCAGGGCAGCCGCGGCGTGATCCACGAGTTCCGGCGCATGAACCAGCTCGACATCCTTGGCGCCTACCTGCCGGCCTTCGGACGCATCGTCGGCCAGATGCAGCACGACCTGTTTCATGTTTACACGGTCGACCAGCATATCCTGCAGGTTTTGCGCAATCTCCGGCGCTTCACGATGACCGAGTTCGCGCATGAGTATCCGCTCTGCTCGCGCGCCATCGCCGGGTTTGATCGTCCCTGGCTGCTCTACGTCGCCGCGCTCTTCCACGACATCGCCAAGGGCCGCGGCGGCGACCACTCGGAACTTGGCACCGTCGACGCCCAGGTTTTCTGCGAAAAGCACTGGTTTTCCGCGGAAGAAACCGAACTGGTCGTCTGGCTCGTTCGCCGGCATCTGGTCATGTCTCAGGTTGCGCAGAAGGAAGACCTCTCCGATCCCGACGTGATCGCCACGTTCAGCAAGCTGGTCGGCGACGCCCGCCACCTGACCGCGCTCTACCTGCTGACCCATGCCGACATACGCGGCACCAGCCCGAAGGTCTGGAACCAGTGGAAGGGCAAGCTGCTGTCCGACCTCTACTACCTGACGCTCGAGCACCTCAGCCAGGACACCCCGCCGGCGCCGCAGGGCATCCTCGCTGAGCGTCAGGGCGAGGCCATGCGCCTGCTGCGCTACTTCGCGCTGCCCGAAACGGTGCACGAGCGTCTCTGGAAACAACTGGACACCGTCTATTTCCTGCGTCATTCGGCCGAGGAAATCGCCTGGCACACGCGCTCCCTGCATTACCGCATTTTCAACGATCAGCCGGTCGTGCGCGCCCGCATCCATCAGGAAGGCGAAGGCTTGCAGGTCATGGTCTACACCAAGGATCAGCCCGACCTGTTCGCCCGCATCGTCGGTTTTTTCGCGCGCGCCGGATACAGCATCGTCGATGCCAAGATTCACACGACGACCCACGGCTATGCGCTGGACAGTTTCGTCATCCTCAATATCGCCCAGCCCGACAACGATCGTGACATGATCGCCTATATCGAGCACGAACTGACCGACCGCCTTGCCCGCCAGACACCACCGGAAGCGCCCTCCTCAGGCCGCCTTTCGCGTCAGGTGAAACATTTTCCGATCAAGGCCGAGGCCGAAATCCAGCCCGACGACAAGGGCGCCCACTTTGTCCTGACCCTGACCGCCGCCGACCGTCCCGGGTTGCTGTACACCGTCGCCAATACCATCGCCGAGCATGGCGCCAACCTGCATACGGCCAAGATTTCGACGCTCGGCGAACGCGTCGAGGACGTCTTCCTGATCAGTGGCGGCGATCTCGCCAACAGCAGTCGCCGTATCCAGCTCGAAACCGACCTGATGGAACGCCTGAAGGTCTAGTGTTTACTTGACCGGCTGGCAGTCTGCCTGGCAACTGACTACTTTTTCGATCACCACGCGCACCCGGCTCATGGCGTCCTGCAAGACATGTTCGAGGCTCTCGAAGCGGATCCCGTTGGCGCTGCTGCCGCGCCCCGCCGCGTGGTTGGCGACGACGCTGATGGCGGCATAGGGCAGCCCCAGTTCGCGGGCGAGAGCCGCCTCCGGCATGCCGGTCATGCCGACCAGGTCGCAGCCGTCGCGCTCCAGTCGATTTATTTCGGCGGCGCTCTCGAGGCGCGGCCCCTGTGTCGCCGCATAGACGCCGCCATCCTTCATCGCGATACCCAGCGCCTCGCCAGCCGCGCGAATCCGGCAGCGCAGGTCTTGATCGTAGGGCTCCGTGAAGTCGACATGGGTTACCGGCGAACCATTGCCATCGAAGTACGTCGCCTTGCGTCCCCAGGTGTAGTCGATGATCTGGTCGGGAATGACCATGTCGCCTGGCTGCAGGTCGGTCCGGATGCCGCCGACCGAAGCGACCGAGATGATCCCCGTCGCCTTGTGGTGATGCAGCGCCCACAGGTTGGCCCGATAGTTCACCACATGCGGCGGAATCGTGTGCCCGTAACCGTGGCGTGGCAGAAACATCGCCGGCTTGCCGCAGATCTGCCCGAACACCAGCGCGCCGGACGGCTCGCCATACGGCGTGCGCACCACTTCGCGATGCGAAACGTCAAGATTGGACAGCGTCGTCAGTCCGCTGCCGCCAATGATAGCCAGCATTCAATTCTTCCTTTCGGCCAGCAGCGAGGCCAGCGTCGGCGCCACGCCTTTCAGCGACGGATGGGAACGCCGGATCTGCGCGAGATCCATGAAACTGCCTTCGAGTTTGCGATAACGGGCGTTGCCCCGCTCGGCCACGAAGGGCAGATCGAGCAGCGTCTTGCCGAGATGATAGCGGACCAGCGTATCACGTCCGATATCCTTGGCCTGCCAGGGAATCGCCGTGCGATCGACGAAGTGCAGCGCGCGCACCGAGGGCAGCCGCGCGGCTAGTTCAGCCACCCGGCGATGCACGCCCTCGCGGTAAGCCGCCACTGCCTGCCCGCCATCGCTGGCCGCCGCTCCGGTGGTCGCGGACGGCGCCCCCATCAGCCAGCAAACGACGACATCGGGCGCGAATTCCTCAATCGCCGCCAGCTGTTCCGCCGTGAGCGCGGCAACATCGGCCTGCATCAGCCTGATCCGGCCCGACACGTCGCCCAGCCGTTCACCGGTCGCCACAAGGCATTCCGGCAAGCTGTCGATCGCCAGCACGTCCAGACCGCGCGCAGCAAGCGCCGCGCTGCCGAAGCCGAGGCCGCAACCGATCTCGAGTACGCGCCTGCCGGGAACCAGTGCGGCCATCCACTCATAGTCGCCGCAGCGGACGTAGGCCTCGCCCTCGTTCCGCCAATAGGCCAGAAACTCGCTGACCGTGGCGCCGCTCATGTCCGGTTGCCCACGGTCGCTTGCCCGCCGCATTCGCCAACAATGACGTGCCCCACTCAGACCTCCAGCGACCTCAGATAATCGGTGAATGCCGCCCCGACTTCCGGATGGCGGCATCCGAAAACCACGCTCGCCTGCAGATAACCGAGCTTCGACCCGCAGTCGTAGCGGATACCGTCATAACGGTAGGCCAGCACCTGCTCCTCGCCGAGTAGCGAGGCGATGCCATCGGTCAACTGGATCTCGCCGCCGGTGCCCGGCTTGATCGTTTCCAGATGATGAAAGATGCGCGGCGTCAGGATGTAGCGGCCGACGACCGCCAGCGTCGAGGGCGCCTCTTCCGGCCGCGGCTTCTCGACGATGGCACTGACCTGCTCGACGCGCTCGGCGACGCGCCGGGCATCGACGATGCCGTAGCTCCGGGTATCGGCGCGCGGCACATCCTGGACGCCAAGCACCGAGCAACGGTAGTAATCGAAGATATCGGTCATCTGCTTCATCACTGGCGGCTGGCCGTCGAGCAGGTCGTCGGCGAGCAGCACCGCGAACGGCTCGTCGCCGATCACCGGCTTGGCACAGAGCACGGCATGCCCGAGACCGAGCGCTTCCGCCTGACGGATGTAGATGCAGTTGATGTTCTTCGGAATCATGTTGCGCACGAATTCGAGAAGTTCGCCCTTGCCCCGCGCCTCGAGTTCCGATTCCAGTTCGTAGGCCTTGTCGAAGTGATCCTCGATCGCCCGCTTGGAACGGCCGGTGACGAAGATCATGTCGGTGATGCCGGCCGCCACCGCTTCCTCGACCGCATACTGGATCAGCGGCTTGTCGAC
>JBFZCS010000064.1:0-4369 GCA_041307825.1 Azonexaceae bacterium | reverse complement strand
CGCCAGCCTCGACGCCTTCAATCCTTGCGCCTTTTTTGTCCTGCTTTTCCTGCTTTCCTTGCTGGTGCATCAGCAAAGCCGCCGGCGCATGTTCATCATCGGCAGCGTCTTCGTCGCCATCTCCGGACTGATGTATTTTGCCTTCATGGCCGCCTGGCTAAACCTCTTCCTGATTATCGGCAGCCTGCCCTGGGTCACCCTTGCCGCCGGCCTGCTGGCGTTCGCGATGGGCGCGGTCAACGTCAAGGATTTCCTGTTTTTCCACAAGGGCGTCACGCTCTCGATCCCGGCAAGCGGAAAAGCCGACATCTTCCAACGGGCGCGGCGCCTGCTCGGCGCCGGCAACCTGCCGGCGATGCTGGCCGCCACCCTCATCCTGGCGATCGCCGCCAACTTCTACGAACTGCTGTGCACCGCCGGCTTTCCGATGGTCTTCACCCGCCTGCTCACCCTGCAGGAAGACAATGGCGCCCGGCACTACCTTTATCTTGCGCTTTACAACGTGATCTACGTGCTGCCCCTGCTCGTCATCGTGCTGACCTTCGTCCGCAGCATGGGCAGCCGCAAGCTGAGCGAGCGCGAAGGAAGGCTGTTGAAGTTGTTGTCCGGCCTGATGATGCTCGGTCTCGGCATCGTGCTCCTGCTGGCCCCCGAACGGCTTGGCGAGATCGGCGTCGCCGTCGTTCTGCCGCTATTGGCCATCGCCTTGACCGGATTGGCCGCCCGTCTGACCCGGAATTGACCGCCAAGCCGTGAATTCTGCCCCTTTTTCAGGGTCGACCGCAGCAACGCTTCAATGCCCTGCGCGCGCGCCGCATCATGCAGTTACGGGTATGGCATCTGCAATTATTCACATCGTGTTTGATCCAAGTCATATCCGTAACATAAACGCCGAATAGTCGAGCGGTATACTGTTCTGGTACCCATGGCGACCAGCTCAGGGCCGGGATTGTCGAATCCTGATCGGTCGGAAAGGGGAGTGATTGTCCAATATCGTTAGGGAGTACGTCATGAAAGTCCATCGTCTGGTTTCCACCCTCATCGCCTGCGGCCTCCTCTGCGCGTCGACTCTGGCCAGCGCCTACGATGCCGACTGGAAGCGCGGCCGGATCTATTACCGCAGCGTGTGCACGGCTTGCCACGCGGCGCAGGCCGGTGGCTCGATCGCGCCAAGCACGATGACCAAGGCCGAATGGGGCGCTTACCTGCAGAAAGACAAGCACGCCAAGGGCAAGGACTCAGTGAAGCAGTACGTCAGCAAGAGCTATCGCGCCAGCATTCGCAGCCAGAACAAGGCGGCCGACAAGTTCGCTGACCTGCCTGACGAAGAACTCTTCGAAGACCTCAAGGCCTTCCTGATCAAGGGTGCCAAGGACGGCGACGCGCCGGCCAGTTGCAGCTGAACCCGCACAACCAACGGACTCGCATCATGAAGATCAGTCATCTTGGGCTGCTCGCCAGCCTCTTGTTCGCCGGTATCGTGCAGGCAGCCGACGCGCCGGCTCCGACGAAGCTCAATACCACCGCCGACCATAGCAAGTTCAAGGAACTGCAGCGTGAATTCACCTCGGGCCCCGAGGTCACCAAGGCCTGCCTGACCTGCCATACCGAGGCTGCCCTGCAGATCCACCGGACCAAGCACTGGACCTGGGAGCTCGTCAACCCGCTGAACCAGCAGCGCTTGGGCAAAAAGAACGTCATCAACAACTATTGCCTGTCCTCCGGAACAAATCTTGGAGCCTGCGCCACCTGCCACGTCGGCTATGGCTGGACGGATGCCAGTTTCGACTTCAAGTCGCAGGAAAACGTCGATTGCCTGGTCTGCCATGACACCAGCGGCAACTACAAGAAGCTCCAGGGTGGCGGCCAGCCGCCAGTCAAGGACACCGAGAACCCACCCGGATCCGGCAAGATCGTCAAGGCGATCGACCTGGCTGCGATTGCCCAGAAGGTCGGCAAGACCAGCCGCGACACCTGCGGCGCCTGCCACTTCTTCGGCGGTGGCGGCGACGGGGTCAAGCACGGCGACATGGATTCCTCCCTCGCCTCCCCGGAAAAGTCAGTGGATGTCCACATGGACGCCACCGGCCTCGACTTCACCTGCAGCACCTGCCACAAAGCGCCCGCCCACGACGTGGTCGGCAGCCGTTACACGCCGACCGGCAAGGATGCAGGCGACGCACACATCCGCGGCAAGGTGAACAAGTCCAACCCGGCCACCTGCCAGTCGTGCCATGGCCAGACGCCGCACAAGGCGGGCGCCCAGCCGGCCAAGCTGAACCAGCATTCCGACAAGGTGGCCTGCCAGACTTGCCACATCCCGCAATTCGCACGTGGCGGTGTTCCGACAAAGATGAACTGGGACTGGTCCGCCGCCGGCAAGCTTAGCCCGGAAGGCAAGCCGATGCTCAAGAAGGATGCGCATGGGCATGTGATCTATGACTCCAAGAAGGGCGACTTTGTCGTCGCCGAGAACGTCACCCCGGAATACGCCTGGTTCAACGGCGAGGTGACCTACACCCTGCTTGGCGACAAGGTGGACAAGGCCGATGGCATCACACAGATCAACGCGCTCGGCGGCAATGCTTCCGACGGCCGTTCGCTGATCTGGCCGATGAAGGTCATGCGCGGCTCCCAACCCTTTGACCCGGTCAACAAGACCCTGCTCAAGGCGCATCTGGCGGGCAACGATGACACCGCCTTTTGGAAAAACTTCAATTGGGAAAAGGCCATCGAGACCGGCATGAAGGATGCCAACGCACCCTTCTCGGGCAAGGTAGACTTCCTCAAGACCGAAATGTATTGGCCGATCACCCACATGGTCGCTCCCAAGGAAAAGGCAGTCGGCTGCAACGAATGCCACGCCACGGGCGGTCGTCTGGACAAGATCCAGGGTGTCTACATCCCGGGCCGCGATGCCAACCAGCTGGTCAACTTGATCGGCTGGCTGGCCGCCGGCGGCACGCTCGCCGGGGTCATGCTCCACGCCTTGGTGCGCATCGTGCGCCGCAAGAACTGATCATAAGGCTCCCATCATGGAACGCATCTACATATTCACCCGCTTCGAACGTTTCTGGCACTGGACTCAGGCCTTGCTGATCATCGCCATGCTGATAACCGGCTTTGAAATCCACGGCACCTACAAGCTTTTCGGCTTCGAAAAGGCGGACCAGTTGCACGTCTATGCCGCATGGGCCCTGATCACGCTGTGGGTCTTCGCCATCTTCTGGCACTTCACCACGGGCGAATGGCGGCAGTATCTCCCGAGTTTCAAGAAAATCGACGTCGTGATCCGCCACTATGCCTGGGGTATTTTCCAGGGGGAACCGCACCCGTTCAAGATGACGCGTGCGCGCAAGCACAACCCGTTGCAGGCCTTCGCCTATCTTGGCGTAAAAATCCTGATCAACCCGCTGATCTGGATTTCCGGCCTCGCCTACCTTTACTACAACGAGCTGGAAGCTGCTGGCGTGGCGCTGAACCTCGGCACGATCGCCATGCTCCATACCATCGGCGCCTTCATGATGCTGTGCTTCCTGATCGCCCACGTCTACCTGATCACCACCGGCCATACCGTCACTGCTCACCTCAAGGCGATGATTACCGGCTGGGAAGAAGATGACGCAGAACCGGACAAGCAAACACCCTGATCCTTGCCGGGCGACCTGGCGGCCTGAACATGGAACCGTGTTCAGGCCGTTTCTCATGGAAACAGGCAGTATGCGCAAATTGTCCGCGTGCCTTTAGAATATTCGGCTGACGAATAAACACCGGAAACGTCGGCCCCGGCGTTTCCCAAACCAACGAAAATCCCGGAGAGTCCCATGCCCGCCCTGCTACCCAACGTCGATCCCCAAGGCCTGCTCGAATATTCGGTGGTCTATACCGACCGCGCACTGAACCACATGTCGCAACGCTTCCAGGGCGTCATGAAGGACATCTCGCGCATCCTGAAACAGGTTTACAACGCGAAGGCCGCCGTCGTCGTTCCCGGTAGCGGCACCTTCGGCATGGAGGCGGTGGCCCGGCAGTTTGCCAGCGACAAGAAAGTGCTGGTCATCCGCAACGGCTGGTTCAGCTTCCGCTGGACGCAGATTTTCGACATGGGAAAGATCCCGTCAGAGAGCTTCGTGCTCAAAGCGCGTCAGAAGGCCAGCGGCCCGCAGGCGCCGTTCGCGCCGCCACCGCTTGCCGAAGTCGTCGCCGCCATTCACGAACAGGGGCCGGCGGTGGTTTTCGCGCCGCACGTCGAGACCGCCTCCGGGATGATCCTGCCCGACGACTACCTTAAAGCGATCGGAGAAGCGGTACGCGCGGTCGACGGCCTGTTCGTGCTAGATTGCGTCGCCTCCGGCACGGTCTGGGTCGA
>JBFZCS010000063.1:0-9274 GCA_041307825.1 Azonexaceae bacterium | reverse complement strand
TTCGCGAACATCCGCAAATTCCTGACCTACATCCTGACTTCGAACATCCCCGAACTGATTCCCTACCTCGCTTTCGTCCTGTTCAAGATTCCGCTACCGCTGACCATCATCCAGATTCTCGCTGTCGATCTTGGCACCGACATGCTACCGGCGCTGGCGCTCGGGGCTGAACGGCCCGACGACGGCCTGATGTGCCAGCCGCCGCGCCCGGCGCACGAGCGCCTGCTGTCATGGCCGCTGCTGGCCCGCGCCTATCTGTGGCTGGGCATGCTCCAGGCCGGCGTGGCGCTGGGCGGTTTCTTCCTTGTCCTGCACCTGGCCGGCTGGCAATACGGCGAGCTGCTCGGCGCCGCCGACCCGCTGTATCTGCAGGCCACCACTGCCTGCCTGGCCGGCATCGTGCTGGCGCAGATGGTCAACGTCTTCATGTGCCGCCATCCGCGGGAATCGGCGTTGCGCTTCCCACTGGCGGCGAACCCGCTGCTGCTGCTCGGCATCGCGGTCGAGTTCGGGCTGCTGCTGCTGATCGTTTTCACGGCGCCGGGCAACCATGTCTTCGCGACGCAGCCGTTCGACCCCGTCGTCTGGGCTGCCATGGCCTTTATGGCCCTTGGCTTCGGAGCGCTCGAAGAGGTGCGCAAACTCCTGGTGCGCCGGCAGGTCCGGATGGCATGAGCGGTTTGGCACGCTTCGGATCGGCTGCATGTTAGGATCACTGCTAAGCTGGATAGTTGACCTCGCAAAACTGAGGTCGCGGTCCCGATCACGTCACGCCGACCCTCGCGCGCCCGCATTACGGGTCGGCTAATCCAAGGTTGCCCGGAATGAAATACCTGCTGCTCGTTGCCATTGTCGCCGTGATCTGGTGGGCCTTGAAGAAGCGCCCGCCGCGGTCCGGGAAGCGCCCGGCGCCAGCCGCCCGCGATCCAGAACGGATGGTTGTCTGCGCCCACTGCGGGGTGCATTTGCCGCAGAGCGAGAGCGTTACTGAAAACGGCGCCTGTTTCTGCTCGGACGCGCATCGGCTGGCGGCAAGAGTTTCGGCGGGTCATGACTGACTGGTTGTCGGCAACCTGGGAGGCCAGCTGGCGTCCCTTCCAGTATTTCAATCTGTATCGCCTGATCCTGGCAGGACTGGTCCTGCTGGCTGCCCTGTTGCCGGAGGGCTGGATCGCGTCGCTGCATCTGGACTACTCGCTGCCCTTCATGCTGGCGGCGCTGTCTTACCTGGCGGTGGTCGCGGCCGGTTTTCTGGCCTCGCTCCTCTGGCGGCAGCGCTTCAATTTCCAGCTTTCGCTTCAGGTGTTTACCGATGTGCTGGCCATTGGCGGCTGGATGTTCGCCACCGGCGGCGTCGGCAGCGGCGTCGGAACCCTCCTGCTGGTCTCGCTGGCGACCGCCAGCCTGGTCGGTCGCGGCCGGCTGGTGCTTTTCTACGCGGCGCTGGCGACGATGGCCACGCTGGGCGGCCAGGTGTTCGGCGTGCTCTTCTTCAACTTCGAGCCGGCCACCATCGTTCAGGCCGGCCTCCTGTCGGCCGGTTTTTTCGCGACGGCCATCCTTGCGCGCCTGCTGGGCCAGCGCCTGATGGTCAACGAGGAGCTGGCGCGCCAGCGCGGCATCAGTCTGGAGAACCAGAGCAGGATCAGCCAGCGGGTCATCGAACGGATGCAGGATGGTGTTCTGGTGGTGGACAGTGACGGGCAGATCCAGCGGCACAATCCGATGGCCGCGGAAATGCTCGGTAGCGCGCCGGTGCCTGGCATGGAACTCGCCGACTATTGCCCGCCGCTCGCTGAGGCGATGGAAAAATGGCAGACCTCCGCGGTGGCGACCACGGAATTTGCGCCGGCAACCGGCGGTGAGCTGCGTGCCCGCTTCGAACAGACGGCGAGCAGCGCGGGCGAGGTTCTGATCTTTCTCGAAGACCTCGGCCGCATTCAGGAACGCGCCCAGCAATTGAAATTGGCCGCTCTCGGGCGGTTGACCGCAAGCATCGCCCATGAGATCCGCAACCCGCTCTCAGCCATCGGTCATGCCGGTGAACTGCTGCGCGAAGAGCGTCGGGGCGAAATGCAGGACCGCTTGCTGAGAATTCTGTCCGACAATGTGGCGCGCCTGAACCGGATAGTCGCCGACATCGTCGAGCTCGGCCGGCGCGACCGGATGCAGGTCGAGTACCTGCACCTGCGCGGGTTCTGCGAGCAGTTTCTTGAGAGCTTCGCGAGCTTCCAGGGCGTTGCGCCCGGGGTCATCGCTCTCGATGCGGGCACTGACGCCGGCATCTGTTTCGATCGCACGCATCTGCACCAGATCCTGTGGAATTTGCTGGATAATGCGCTGCGCCACAGCCGGAATCTTGCCGGGAGCGTTCGCCTGCGGGTGAAGGCCGGCAACGCGGCGGGGTTGGTGGAACTGCACGTCGTCGACGATGGCGGCGGCGTGCCGGAGACCGAGAAGGCGCAGATATTCGAGCCGTTCTTCACCACGCATCATCTCGGCACCGGACTCGGGCTGTTCATCGCCCGGGAGTTGTGCGAGGCGAACGGCGCCAGTCTCGATCTCGTGCCCGAGGCGAGTTGCGGCCATTTCATTCTTGTTGGGAGAAGCGATACATGTCAGTTGCCCGAAGCGACCGGCGCCCACGCGGCGCATTGAGCCGCGTGCTGGTCGTCGATGACGAGCCGGATATCCGTGAGTTGATTGACCTGACGCTGTCGCGCATGGGGCTGGCGGCCGCTTGCGCGGGTTCTGTTGCCGAGGCACGGGCATGCCTCGCCGAGGGCGACTTCGAGCTTTGCCTGACCGACATGCGCCTGCCGGACGGCGATGGCCTCGAAATCGTTCGTTACATAGCGGAGCAGCATGCGCACATGCCGGTGGCGGTGATCACCGCCTACGGCAGCACCGAAAATGCCGTTGCGGCGCTGAAGGCCGGCGCCTTCGACTATCTGGCCAAGCCGGTCGGTCTCGAACAGTTGCGCGCCCTAGTCAAGTCGGCGCTGCGCGTGCCGGACGGCGAAGCCGCGGATGACCCGTTGCACGCCTTGATCGGTGAATCGGCGGCAATGGAGCAGGTCCGGGCGCTGATCGAGAAACTGGCGCGCAGTCAGGCGCCGATCTATGTCTCCGGCGAATCCGGCAGCGGCAAGGAACTCGCCGCCCGTCTGGTGCATGCGCGCAGCGCGCGTGCCGCCGGTCCGTTCGTTCCGGTCAACTGCGGCGCGATCCCGGAAAACCTCATGGAGAGTGAATTCTTCGGCTATCGCAAGGGGGCATTCACCGGCGCCGAAAGCGATCGCGAGGGCTTTTTCCAGGCGGCCGGCGGCGGCACGCTGTTCCTCGACGAGGTGGCCGACCTGCCGCTCGCCATGCAGGTCAAGTTATTGCGGGCGATTCAGGAAAAGCGGGTACGCAAGGTCGGGGTGGCAACCGAGGAAGCGGTCGATGCCCGCATCATCTGCGCGACCCATCGGAACTTGCGGGAATGCGTCGAAAAGGGCAGTTTCCGCCAGGATCTGTATTACCGGCTGAATGTCATCGAGTTGCGCATGCCCTCGCTCCGGGAGCGGATGGAGGATATTCCGCTGCTCGTCACGTCCTTGTTGCACAAGCTTTCCGGCGACGCGGTGCCGCAGGTGACGGCGGCAGCCCTGCAGGCGCTGGCCGCCTACCCTTTCCCCGGCAATGTGCGCGAACTGGAAAATATCCTGGAGCGGGCAATGGCGCTCCATTCGGGGTCGGCGATCGAGGCGGACGACCTGCAACTGGCGCCGGACGAGATGGGCGGCGAGAACCCGGGGCGCGGCAGCGAGACCCTCGATGATTACCTGAACCGGCTCGAGCGGCAGGCGATTCTGGAGGCCTTGCAGAAAACCGAGGGCAACCGGACGGCGGCGGCGCGCCTGCTCGGCGTCACCTTCCGTTCGCTGCGCTACCGCCTGGAACGCCTGGGAATCGACTGATGCGCTGGCGGGGCGATGGCTGGCTCAGGGGGACGCGCTGGGCGTATTCGCCCAATCAGGGGGAGCGCCCGGCGGGCAGCGCCGTTTCGCTGGTCGTGCTGCACAGCATCAGTTTGCCGCCGGACGATTTCTCGGGAAACTGGGTCGAGCGTTTTTTCCTCAACCGGCTGGATCCCCTGGCGCATCCCTATTTTTCGACCATCGTCGGGCTTCAGGTGTCGGCCCATTTCCTGATTCGCCGTGACGGACAGGCGATCCAGTTTGTCGGTTGCGACCGCCGCGCCTGGCACGCCGGTCAGTCGATTTGGCAGGGGCGGGAGAACTGCAACGATTACGCGGTCGGGATCGAACTCGAGGGCAGCGACAGCCAGCCCTTCGCGGCAGCCCAGTACGCAGCGCTGTGGCGGTTGATCGATGCGTTGCGCGCCCGCTATCCGCTGCGTGCCATTGCCGGTCACTGTCATGTTGCGCCCGGTCGCAAGAGCGATCCCGGGCCGTATTTCGACTGGGCGGCGCTACGTCGGCGTTATCCGGCGCTAGGCCCTGCTGCCGAAGTAGCGGGCTAGCCGGTCCACGGCTTCGGCGAGGCGTTCGATCCCGGTCGTGTAGGCGAAGCGGAGGTGTCGTTCCGGCGCATTGCCGCCGAAATCGAGTCCCGGCGTTGCCGCGACGCCGACCTTTTCGAGCAGGTCGCGCGCCAGCGCGAAACTGTCGGCGGCCAGCGCCGAACAGTCGCAATACAGATAGAAAGCGCCTTCCGGGCGCGCCGTGACGCGAAAGCCGATGGCCTCCAGCGCCGGGGCAAGAAAGTCGCGCCGGCGGCGAAACTCGTCGCGCCGGGCTTCGAGGATGGCGATGGTGGCCGGCGCAAAGGCGGCAAGTGCGCCATGCTGGGCCGGCGTCGAGGGGCAGAGCACGAGGTTTTGCGCGAGTTTTTCAACGTCGCGCAGGTAGGGCTCGGGGATCACCATCCACCCCAGTCGCCAGCCGGTCATCTGGAAATATTTGGAAAAACTGTTGATTACCCAGATGTCGTCGCCGGCGGCACAGGCGGTTATGTTCCCGGCGCAGGCGGGGACGGTATCCCTAGCGGATGGGGCGTCAACCTCGTTACCCGCGGGGTGCTCCGGCGCCGCGAAGCAAGCCCCATGGCTGGACGGAGCGTAGGTCAGACCGTGGTATATCTCGTCGACCAGGAAATGGCCGTCGTTTTCGCGACACGCCGTAGCCAGCGCCGCGATTTCGGGCAGGGTCAACAGGGTCCCGGTCGGGTTGGCCGGCGAGGCGACCAGCAGGCCGGCGGTGCGCTCGTTCCATGCGGCCCGCACCTGGGCCGGTGTCGGCTGGAAGTTGCTTTCCGGCCCGACCGCGAGATGCCGCGGTCGACCCTCGTACACCCGCAAAATGTGGCGGTTGCACGGGTAGCCTGGGTCGGCCAGCAGCCACTCGCTGCCCGGCTCGGCCAGGCAGGCGAAGGCCAGGTTCAGGGCGCCGGAAGCGCCATTGGTGACGGCGATGCGGGCTGCCGGCACCGCCACGCCGTAGCGGCTCTGATAGAAACCGGCGATCGCCGCGCGCAATTCGGGCAGGCCGAGCGACTGGGTATAGTGCGTTTTGCCGGCTTTTATCGCGTCGACCGCGGCAGTCACGATAGGCTCTGGCGTCGGGAAGTCGGGTTCGCCGATTTCCATGTGAATGATGTCGCGGCCTTCCGCCTCCAGCTGGCGGGCGCGGGTCAGCAACTCGACGGCGTAAAAGGGCTCGATGTCGGCGAGGCGACTGGCGGGGCGGTAATTCATGGCATTCCTCAAACGAAACGGCCGCCCGAAGGCGGCCTTTCGATCATGGCTTACTGGCGAAGATCAGGCGGCGTCCCTGAAGATGCCCATTTCGAACAGTTCGCGCTTGAGCACGAGTTCACGCGGCATCTTTTCGCCCATCTTGTCGAACCATTCCTTGTGGCCGGCCAGTTCGGCCTTCCAGGCATCGGCGTCGATGGTGGTGAGGGCCTCGAAATCGGCCTTGGTGATATCGAGGCCGGTCCAGTCGATGTCCTCGAACTTCGGCATCCAGCCGAGAACCGTTTCCTTGGCGGCGATGGTGCCCTTGCAGCGTTCGACGATCCACTTCAGGACGCGCATGTTTTCGCCGAATCCTGGCCACATGAAATCGCCCTTTTCATTCAAGCGGAACCAGTTGACGCAGAAGATCTTCGGTGTCGCATCGACGGTCTTGCCCATGCGCAGCCAGTGGTTGAAGTAGTCGCCCATGTGGTAGCCGCAGAAGGGCAGCATGGCGAACGGGTCGCGACGCACGACGCCCTGCTGGCCGAAAGCGGCAGCAGTGGTTTCGGAGCCGAGCGTGGCTGCCATATAGACGCCGTAGTTCCAGTTGAAGGCCTGGTAGACCAGCGGCACGGTGGTGGCGCGGCGGCCGCCGAAGATGAAGGCCGAGATCGGCACGCCGGCGGGGTCTTCCCAGGCGGCGTCGACCGACGGGCACTGGCTGGCCGGGGCGGTGAAGCGGGAGTTGGCGTGGGCGGCCTTCTTGCCCGCCTTGCCGTCTTCCGGCGTCCAATCCTTGCCTTGCCAGTCGATCAGGTGTGCCGGGGCTTCCTTGGTCAGGCCTTCCCACCAGACATCGCCGTCGTCGGTCAGCGCGACGTTGGTGAAGATGATGTTTTCCTTGAGCGAGGCCAGTGCATTGAAGTTGGTCTTCTCGGAGGTGCCGGGAGCGACGCCGAAGAAGCCGGCTTCCGGGTTGATCCCATAGAAGCGGGTGACGCCATCCTGATCTACGCGCGGCTTGATCCACGCGATATCGTCGCCGATCGTTGTGATCTTCCAGCCGTCGAGGGTCTTCGGCGGGATCAGCATGGCGAAGTTGGTCTTGCCGCAGGCTGACGGGAATGCGGCCGCGACATAGGTCTTTTCACGTTGCGGAGATTCGACGCCGAGGATGAGCATGTGTTCGGCCAGCCAGCCCTGGTCGCGCGCCATGTTGGAGGCGATGCGCAGCGCGAAGCACTTCTTGCCGAGAAGGGCGTTGCCGCCGTAGCCGGAACCGTAGGACCAGATTTCGCGGCTTTCCGGGTAATGAACGATGTACTTGGTGGTCGGGTTGCAGGGCCAGGCGACGTCCGGCTGGCCGTCGGCGAGCGGGGCGCCGACGCTGTGGATGCAGGGCACGAACTCGCCATCGCTGCCGAGCACGGCGTGGACCGCCTTGCCCATGCGGGTCATGGTGCGCATGTTGGCGACGACATAGGCGGAGTCGGAAATCTCGACGCCGATGTGGGCGATCGGCGAACCGAGCGGCCCCATGCTGAAGGGAATGACGTACATGGTGCGGCCCTTCATGCAGCCCTTGAACAGGCCGTTGAGGGTCGCGCGCATCTTGGCCGGTTCTTCCCAGTTGTTGGTCGGTCCGGCGTCTTCCTTTTTCGCGGAGCAGATGTAGGTGCGGTCCTCGACGCGTGCCACGTCGGACGGATCTGAGAAGGCGAGATAGGAATTCTTGCGCTTCTGCTCGTTGAGTTTGATCAGCGTGCCGGCTTCGACCATTTCGGCGCACAGGCGGTCATACTCTTCCTGCGAGCCATCCGCCCAGTAAATACGATCTGCTTGGGTGAGCGCGGCGATCTCGGCGACCCATTTTTTCAGGCCTTCGTGTTTGACGTAGTCAGGGGCATTCAGCGGAACGGTCATGGCGGTGTATCTCTCCAGGTTGCGGAAATAACGAGGGCCTGTGCCAACCGCCGGCCTGGTCGGCAGGCTAATGCGCGGCGGCGAAGCGCTTGGCTGGGCAGCTTGTGATTATGCATCAAATTGGGGGTCGGCACCGATTTTCCCGTGCTCCCCTAAGTAATTTCCGAGATGTTTCGCGGCCAGCATGCGTGGTATCTTTTGCTGCTTCTGCAAGCCGAATTTCAAGGTACAAAATGGAACAAGACAAGGATCCCCGGCAACTGCGCGAAGCAGCGCTTTATTATCACCGCCAGCCCAAACCTGGCAAGATCGCGGTTACGCCGATCAAGCAGTTGACCAACCAGTACGACCTATCGATGGCGTACTCGCCCGGGGTGGCATTCGCCTGCGAGGAAATCGTCGCTGATCCGGCCGAAGCCGGCACGCTCACCTCGCGCGCCAATCTGGTCGGCGTCATCACCAATGGAACTGCCGTGCTGGGCCTCGGGGCGATCGGCCCGCTCGCCGCCAAACCGGTGATGGAAGGCAAAGGGGTGCTGTTCAAGAAATTCGCCAACATCGATGTCTTCGATCTGGAAATTGAAGAGCGCGATCCGGACAAACTGATCGACATCATCGCCTCGCTCGAGCCGACCTTCGGGGGCATCAACCTTGAAGACATCAAGGCGCCCGAATGCTTCTACATCGAGAAGAAACTGCGCGAACGGATGAAGATCCCCGTCTTCCACGATGACCAGCACGGAACGGCGATCGTCGTCGGCGCCGCGGTGCTTAACGGGCTGCACCTGATCGGCAAGGACCTGAAAACGGTCAAGATCGTCACCTCGGGCGCCGGCGCCGCGGCGCTGGCCTGCCTCGACCTGCTCGTCATGCTCGGCGCCCCGGTCGAGAACATCTGGGTCACCGACATCAAAGGGCTGGTCTATGAAGGCCGTGTCGAGGAAATGGACGAAATCAAGGCGCGCTACGTCAAGAAAACCGACGCCCGCACGCTCGGCGAAGTCATTCAGGATGCCGACGTTTTCCTCGGCCTGTCGGCGGGCGGCGTCTTGAAACCGGAAATGGTCGCCAGGATGGCCAAAGGCCCGCTGATCATGGCGCTCGCCAACCCGACCCCGGAAATCACGCCGGAACTGGTCAAGAGCGTGCGCAACGACGCCATCATCTGTACCGGTCGTTCGGACTACCCGAACCAGGTCAACAACGTCTTGTGCTTCCCCTTCATCTTCCGTGGCGCGCTCGATGTCGGTGCAACGACGATCACCGAACAAATGAAGATGGCGGCGGTCAAGGCCATCGCCGAACTGGCCCGCGCCGAACAATCCGAAGTCGCCGCCCGTGCCTACGGCGAGAAGATTTCCGGTTTCGGCCCCGAGTACCTGATTCCCAACCCCTTCGATCCGCGCCTGATCGTCAAAATCGCGCCGGCGGTCGCCCGGGCCGGCATGGACTCCGGCGTCGCGACGCGCCCGATCAAGGACTGGGACGCCTATCTGCAGGGTCTGAACGAATTCGTCTATCACTCCGGCCTGATCATGAAGCCAGTGTTCTCGCAGGCGCGCATGGCGCCCAAGCGTATCGTCTTCGCCGAAGGGGAAGACG